>JAFHKH010000440.1 GCA_016937595.1 Pseudomonas cedrina subsp. fulgida
AAGCTCGCTCCTACAGTGAGTGGTGATTACTCGTGGGCCGCCACGCCCTTGAGGTACGGCGCCGGCGCGCGCCGAGGTTGTTGAGCATGCGTTCGCTGTACCAGTCCACGAAGTTCACCACGCCGAACTCATAGGTCTTGGAATACGGGCCAGGCTGGTAAGCGGTGGAGTTGATGCCGCGCTGGTTCTCTTCGGCCAGGCGACGGTCCTGGTCGTTGGTGGCGTCCCACACCTGGCGCATGCGGTCGACGTCGTAGTCCACGCCTTCCACGGCGTCCTTGTGCACGATCCACTTGGTGGTGACCATGGTTTCCTGGGCGCTGATCGGCCACACGGTGAACACGATGATGTGGTCGCCCATGCAGTGGTTCCACGAATGCGGCAGGTGCAGGATGCGCATCGAGCCCAGGTCCGGGTTCTTGATGCGGCCCATGAGTTTGGCGCAGCCCTGCTTGCCGTCCAGGGTCATCGACACGGTGCCCTTGAGCAGCGGCATGCGCACGATGCGGTTACGCAGGCCGAAGCTGGCGTGGGCGTAAGGGATTTTCTCGGCATCCCAGGCGGCGGCGGACGCGGCCACGTGATCCTTGAACGCCTGGTCGGCGCGTGGGTCGGTGACGTCGTCCCATTCCAGCAGGGTTTTGAGCAGTTCCGGGTGCGACGCGTTGCAGTGGTAGCACTCGCGGTTGTTTTCCAGCACCAGCTTCCAGTTGGCTTTTTCGAACAAGGTGGTCTGGATCGCCACCTTGGTGTTCTCCATGTCGTACGGTTCCATGTAATGGTTCAGCGTCGCCAGGAAGTCATCGATGGCCGGCGGGTTTTCGGCCAGGCTGATGAAGATGTAGCCGCCGGCGGTCTTCACATTGACGGGCTTGAGGCCGTACTGCTTCATGTCGAAGTCGGCGCCCATCTCGGTGCCGGCGAACAGCAGGCGGCCGTCCAGTTCGTAGGTCCACTGGTGGTAATGGCAGACGAGTTTGGCGACCTTGCCCTTGTCGCTGGTGCACAAGCGCGAGCCACGGTGGCGGCACACGTTGTGGAACGCATGCACCACGCCTTCGGCGCCACGAATCACGATGATCGGGTTCTTGCCCACTTGCAGGGTCAGGTAGTTGCCCTTGGCGGGGATTTCGCAGGTCATGCCGGCGATCAACCACTCTTTCTGGAAGATCTCTTGCATGTCGATATCAAACAGCCGTTGATCAGAGTAGAACGGCTGAGGCAGGGAATAAGTGCGCTCGCGCTCTTGCAACATTTGCGCGGTGGCCTTGCGTGCGGGTTCCAGCGGATCGCCCAAGCTTAAGGTTGCGGTGACGTCCATCATGTGTGTCCTCATGGCCATTCTGTGTGGCCGGCGAATAGTGGCTGATCAGGTTTGCAGCAAGGCGTAAAAAGAGCGCTTTGTATGGAGCGAGTGTGGGCCCGGCGTTACGACCAATCTTATCCATGGGCGACATGGCCCAATCTGATCCCGACGCGCAAGCCCCTGTTATTGGGGGCTGGTCGCGGTAAGTATGTGAATGTCGCAGATAGGTAAGTGGGTGGTTCTCGCGTTACGCAGAATCGCCACCATTAGGCCGACGTCGGCGGTGGAGAACAACATGTCCAATAATTTCCTGAATCCGGTAACCACCCAGACCTGGGCCAATGGCCGGCACATCGTCCGCTGCGTCAAAGTCATCCAGGAAACCTGGGACGTGCGCACGTTCTGTTTCATGGCTGACCAGCCGATCCTGTTCTTTTTCAAGCCGGGGCAGTTTGTCACCCTGGAGCTGGAAATCGAAGGCCAGCCGATCATGCGGTCCTACACCATTTCCAGTTCGCCGTCGGTGCCCTACAGCTTCTCGGTGACCATCAAGCGTGTGCCGGGCGGCAAGGTTTCCAACTGGCTGCACGACACGCTGCATGAAGGCCAGGAACTGGCGGTGCACGGGCCGGTGGGCTTGTTCAACGCCATCGACTTCCCGAGCCCGAAAGTCTTGTACCTCAGCGGTGGCGTCGGCATCACGCCGGTGATGTCCATGGCGCGCTGGTTCTACGACACCAACGCCAATGTCGACATGACCTTCGTCCACAGCGCCCGCTCGCCCAAGGACATCATCTACCACCGCGAGCTGGAGCACATGGCGTCGCGGATCGACAACTTCAGCCTGCACCTGATCTGCGAGAAACACGGCTTGGGCGAACCCTGGGCGGGTTATCGCGGCTATCTGAACCATAAGATGCTGGAACTGATGGTGCCGGACTTCCTTGAGCGCGAAGTGTTCTGCTGCGGCCCGACGCCGTACATGAGCGCAGTGAAGCGCCTGCTGGAAGCCGCTGGTTTCGATATGGCGCGTTACCACGAGGAGTCCTTTGGCGCGACGCCAGCGGAAGCCCGTGCGGATGCGGTGGAGCAAGCCGAACAAGCCGCCGACGCGCCGGAGGTCGATCTGGCGGACCTGCACCAGGTGGAATTCATTGCCTCGGGCAAAAGCATCCGCGTGGCCCCGGGCGAAACCGTGCATGCCGCGGCCGCCAAGCTTGGCCTGCTGATTCCCAAGGCCTGCGGCATGGGCATTTGCGGCACGTGCAAGGTGATGAAGCTCGGTGGCGAAGTCGAGATGGAACACAACGGCGGGATCACCGAGGAAGACGAAGCCGAGGGTTACATCCTGTCGTGCTGCAGCGTGCCGAAGGGTGATGTGCGCATCGAATTCTAACCCTCACGATCGTTCCCACGCTCCGCGTGGGAATGCCGCCCTTGACGCTCCGCGTCCGCTCTTAAGATCGTGACGCAGAGCGTCACAGGATGCATTCCCACGCAGAGCGTGGGAACGATCAGCGGGGGAACGATCATCAGACCCAGTGTTGTGTCTCGATTAATCCTTCCATTCCCGCATAGTTGCGTGCGCTGGAGTACCGCCAGTGTTCCGCCAGATCCACGTAACCCCGTTTCACCGGGTTGTGGTGAATGTAATCGAGCTTCTGGCGCATCACGGTCTCGCTGTACACCAGCTCGGCATGTGAGCCCTCCTGCCATAATTGATAAACCCGATCGGTCTTGTGCGCGCGTTTGCTGAAACGCAGGCGTTGTAATACGCGCTCGGCGCCTTTGCTCTGCAGGTCATCAATGATGGTGCGGGCGGTGAAGGATTTGAATTGGCTGACGCACTTGGCCAGGTCGGGTGCTTGAGCGACGAAGTGCAAGTGGTTTTCGAGGATGACGTAGGCATAAAGACTTAAGTCGTTATGGCTTTGCTGGTAGCGCCAGCAATCCAGAAGATGGTCGACGAGGTAGTCGCGGGTAAACAAAGGCAGCCACTCCATAACGGTGCATGTCAGAAAATGTGGCTTTTCGGGTTCGGTGATGACGTAGCGGCTTCTGCCCATGTATTCATCCTTGAATTGTTTGGGGAGCTGGACGCGGAGCGTCCGGGGAGGCATTCCCACGCGGAGCGTGGGAACGATCGGCG
>JAFHKH010000441.1 GCA_016937595.1 Pseudomonas cedrina subsp. fulgida
CTGACAGACCGCATTCGCGAGCAAGCCCGCTCCCACATTTTGATCTCGGTGTTACTGCCAGCTTTGGAGCAACTCCGGCAACTCCGTCAGGCTGCGAATCTGTGCATCCGGGGCTTTATCCCCTTCCCACGCCTTGCCCGTCGGGTTGAACCACACTGCCCGCAACCCGGCCTGCTGCGCCCCGGCAATATCATCCCCCGGATGGTCGCCCACATGCACCGCAGCACCGGCGTCCACTCCACCGCGTTGCAACGCCTCTTGAAACAATCGCGCATCCGGCTTGGCGATGCCGATATCTTCGGCACGCAGGGCAAAGTGGAAATAGTCCGCCAGGCCCACGCGCTGCACATCGGCATTGCCATTGGTGATCACCCCCAGCAAAAAGTGCTGGCGCAGGGCTTTCAACATCGGCTCGGCTTCAGGAAATACCGTGAGTTGATGCCGCGCATGAATGAACGCCTCGTAGCAGACATCCGCCATCTGCGTGGCTTCAGGCTGCGGATAACCGGCCTCTTCAAACGCCTGCATCAACACCCGGTGGCGCAGCAGGCTGATGCGGTGTTTCAGTTCGGGATGACGCTCCAGCACCTGCTGACGCAGGCTGGCGAAATGCTCCAGAGGCAAGTCGCCGACTTTGGTTGCATGGATGGCCAGCCATTCGCGCATCGACGCTTCGGCACTGATGATGACGGGTACGTTGTCCCAGAGCGTGTCGTCCAGGTCGAAGGTGATCAGCTTGATACTCATGAGTCGCCGCCCTTGATGCGTTTGGCCCGTGGATGGGCACTGTCGTACACCGTTGCCAGGTGTTGGAAATCCAGGTGGGTGTAGATCTGTGTGGTCTTGATATCGGAGTGGCCGAGCAACTCCTGCACCGCGCGCAAGTCCTGGGACGATTCCAGCAAATGGCTGGCAAACGAGTGTCGCAGCATGTGCGGGTGCAGGTTCTGCCCCAATTCGCGCTCGCCCGCCGCCTTGACGCGCATCTGAATCGCCCGTGGGCCCAGGCGCCGGCCTTGCTGGCTGACAAATACCGCGTCATCCGCCGGGTTGGTCAGCAGTCGCAGCGGTAGCCAGCGCTGCAAGGCTTCCTGCGCCTTGCGGCCAACCGGCAGCACGCGGGTTTTGCTGCCCTTGCCGAGCACTTGCACCAGGCCGTCCGCCAGGTCCAGTTGATCCAGGTTCAGGCCGGTCAGCTCCGACAGGCGCAGGCCCGAAGAATAGAACAGCTCCAGGATCGCCTGGTCACGATGGGCCAGGAAGTCATCCTCGACGGCGCCATCCAGCAATTGCAGGGCGCGGTCGGTGTCCAGGGTCTTGGGCAGGCGCCGCTCGCCCTTGGGCGGCGACAGGCCATTGGCCGGGTCGTGGTCGCACAGGCCTTCACGGTTCAGGTAGTGATAGAGCCCACGGACCGCCGAGAGCAGGCGCGACAGGCTGCGCGAGGACTGGCCTGCCTGGTGCAGGCGCGCGACCAGGCTGCGCAGGCTCTGGATATCCAGGGCCTTCCAGCTGCCGATCTGGTGTTTCTCGCAGAACGCCATGACCTTGTTCAAGTCCCGGCGGTAGGCTTCCAGGGTGTGGGGCGACACCTGACGCTCGTTGCGCAGATGAGCGCAGTAAGCGTCCAGTTGCCGTTCCATGGTTAGCGCACTGCGCGCAAAGCAGTGGTGAAACGCGGCAATACGCGCCCGAGTACTTCGGCGATGTAGGTCAGGAACAACGTGCCCACCGAGCTCTTGTAGTGCGCCGGATCGCGGCTGGCGATGGCCAGCACGCCATGCAGGCCCTGATGGCTGAGGGCGACCACCGCGGTTGAGCCGATCTGCTTGCGCTGTTCGGCACCAAACAGGAAGTCCAGTTCATGCTCGCGCAAGGTGCCGCTGATGGTCTTGCCCTCGGACAGCAGGCCACCGATGGCCGTCTGCGCGTCGCTGCCGCTGACCCAGCGACCTACCGGCATCGGGTTGTCGCTGAACAGGATCAGGCTGACAAAGGGCACCTGGAAATCCTGACGCAGGCTGTCTTCCACGGCGATGACCGTTTCTTCCAGGCTGGCGGCGTCCATCAGGGTCAGGATCAGTCGGCGAGTCTTGTCGAACAGGCGGTCATTGTCGCGGGCAACATCCATCAACTGCGAGAGCCGATGGCGCATTTCTATACTGCGCTCGCGCAGGATCTTCATCTGCCGCTCCACCAGCGACACGGTGTCGCCGCGCTGGTGAGGAATGCGCAAGGCCGGCAGCAGTTCTTCGTGTTCGACGAAGAAGTCCGGATTCGCCTCAAGGTACGCCGCGACGGCAGCGGCCTCCAGGCTATCGCTCGGGTTGGCGTGTGCGGGTACTTGAGGCTTATCGGTCATTGGCTTGACTCACTCATAGACGGACCTGTCCTTCGTATACGCGCGAGGCCGGCCCGGTCATCATCACCGGGTGGCCAGGGCCTGCCCACTCGATGGACAAACGTCCGCCGGGCAGGTCGATCAGCAGCGGCGAATCCATCCAGCCCTGGCTGATCGCGGCCACGGCAGCGGCGCAAGCACCGGTACCGCAGGCCTGGGTTTCGCCGGCGCCGCGTTCCCACACACGCAATTGCGCGCGGGAACGGTCGATCACCTGCAGGAAGCCCACATTGACCCGCGCCGGAAAGCGCGGGTGGTGTTCGATCTTCGGCCCCAATTCGTGCACGGGCGCATTGTTGATGTCATTGACCCGCAGCACCGCGTGGGGGTTGCCCATGGACACGGCGGCGATATCCACGGTGTTGCCGTCCACATCCAGCACATAACTGAGGGCCTGCTCGGGCGCCTGGAACGGAATATCCGCCGGCACCAGGCGTGGCGCGCCCATGTTGACGCTGATCTGGCCGTCACTGCGGATGTCCAGTTCGATCACGCCGCCCTTGGTCTCAACGCGAATCTGCCGTTTGGCGGTCAGGCGCTTGTCCAGCACAAAGCGTGCGAAGCAGCGCGCGCCGTTGCCGCACTGCTCCACTTCGGAACCGTCGGAGTTGAAGATCCGGTAACGGAAGTCCACCTCCGGGTTGGTCGGCGCTTCCACCAGCAGCAATTGGTCGAAACCGATGCCGGTATGGCGGTCGCCCCACTGTTTAGCGTGTTTGGGCAGGATGTGCGCGTGCTGGCTGACCAGGTCGAGGACCATGAAATCATTGCCCAGCCCGTGCATCTTGGTAAAACGCAGCAGCATGGCTTACTCCGGCAGCAGGCTTTCGCCAGCATACAACTCGGCTACCGTCTCGCGGCGACGCACTTCAATTGCTTGATCACCGTCCACCAGCACCTCGGCGGCACGCCCGCGGGTGTTGTAGTTGGAACTCATGACAAACCCATAGGCGCCGGCCGAATGCACGGCCAGCAGGTCACCCTCTTCCAGGGCCAACTGACGCTCCTTGGCCAGGAAGTCGCCGGTCTCGCAGATCGGGCCGACGATGTCATAGGCGCGCGTTTCGCTGTCGCGAGGGGTCACGGCGGTGACGTTCATCCAGGCCTGGTACAGCGCCGGGCGGATCAGGTCGTTCATCGCCGCATCGACGATGGCGAAATCCTTGTATTCGGTGTGCTTGAGGTACTCGACCTGGGTCAGCAGCACGCCGGCGTTGGCCACGATGTAGCGGCCCGGTTCGAACATCAGGGTCAGGCCGCGGCCTTCGGTGCGCTCACGCACGGCCCGGATGTAATCGGCGATCAGCGGTGGCTGTTCGTCGCGATACTGCACGCCCACGCCACCACCGAGGTCGATGTGCTGCAGGTAAATGCCACACTCGCCGAGGCGGTCGGTCAGCGCCAGCAGGCGGTCGAGCGCATCGAGGAAGGGCGGCAGGCTGGTCAGTTGCGAGCCGATATGGCAGTCGACGCCCAGTACTTCCAGGTTCGGCAACTGCGCGGCGCGGATGTACACGTCCTCGGCGTCGGCAATGGCGATGCCGAACTTGTTCTCTTTGAGACCGGTGGAAATGTACGGGTGGGTGCCGGCATCGACGTCCGGGTTGACGCGCAGCGAGATCGGCGCGCGAACGCCCATCTCGGCGGCCACGACCTGCAGGCGCTCCAGCTCGTCGGTGGATTCGATGTTGAAGCAATGCACGCCCACTTCGAGGGCGCGGCGCATGTCATCGCGGCTCTTGCCGACGCCGGAGAACACGATTTTGTCCGCCGTGCCGCCGGCTGCCAGTACACGCTCCAGCTCGCCACGGGACACGATGTCGAAACCGGCGCCCAGGCGCGCCAGGACATTCAGTACACCCAGGTTGGAGTTGGCCTTGACCGCGTAGCACACCAGGTGCGGCACGCCCTCCAAGGGGTCGGTGAAGGAACGGTATTGGGCTTCGATATGTGCACGGGAATACACATAAGTCGGGGTACCAAAGCGCTCGGCAATCGCGGACAACGCCACGCCTTCCGCGAACAGCTCGCCGTCCCGGTAGTTAAAAGCGTCCATGGAGTTCCCTTATTCGTAGGTATCGTGCTTATGCGCTTTTGACGGCTTTTGCGACGATTGCGCCTGCTCATTCGGGTCTTTGCTGTCATCGGGCAGGTACAACGGGCCTTTTTGACCACAGGCACTAACGAGGCAAGCGACCGCGACGAGCGCAGCAAGGGAAGAGATCAGGCGCTTCATGGCGAAATCCTTGAATATGCATTAATTGCGCCCGAGTATACCGACCACCCGCCAGCTTGCCTATGCGCTGGAATACCCGTCGGGCGGGGGTTTGCCGAGTTGGCCGAGAAGCGGACTACGCTGGTTGAGGATATTTCACACCGTCAATCGTGTTGAAATCGGTATCCTTTGCAATCGGCGGGGCTCGCCCGTATCGTGCGGCGCTTGAGCAAAACCAGACACTTTTGAGGTTGCCACAATGAGTTTGACCGAAGCCCGTTTTCACGACCTGGTGGATGCGACCCAGCAGGCGCTGGAAGATATTTTCGACGACAGCGGCCTGGACGTGGACCTGGAAAACTCGGCCGGCGTGCTGACCGTCAAGTTCGAGAGCGGCCAGCAACTGATCTTCAGTCGCCAGGAACCATTGCGTCAGCTGTGGCTGGCGGCGCGCTCCGGTGGCGTTCACTTCGACTACGACGAAGAAAGCGGCAAATGGCAGTGCGACAAGAGTGAAGAATTGTTGGGCGAGATGCTTGCGCGCCTGGTCCAGGAATATGCCGGCGAAGAGCTGGACTTCGACGAGATTTGACCGTGACCCAGCCTGCACCCGTACGCCCGCCCAAGCCCTTGTTCAGTAATGTCAGCCCGGCGGTGCCGTCACCTTGTATCAGTTTGTGTCGTCTGGACGAGCAGAAAGTCTGCCTCGGCTGCTTCCGCCATGTGGAAGATATCCGTGAATGGCGCTCCGCCGACGATGCGCGGCGCCGCGTGATCTGCGCCGAGGCCGAGCAGCGCCGGGCCCAAGGCTGAGGTCGTCTTGTTTATTTGTGACGCTGTGGTAGTGTCCGGGTACGCCTCAACTCATCGAGGCCCGTGAGAACCCCGCCTTTTTCTGGCGGGGTTTTGCTTTTTTGTGCAGAAAAAAGGAGTCTGCCTGAATCATGACCACCGCACCGTCCATCATCCTCACCCGCCTTGACGTGCAGCGTCTGGAGCAATTGATCGACCGCCTGGGCGACGAAACTCCAGGCGTCGAAGCGTTGCAAGCCGAACTCGACCGCGCCGAAGACGTGGTTGGCCACGATGAAGTGCCTGCGGGTGTCGTGACCATGAACTCCAGCGTGCACTGCCGTGAGCAGGGCAGCGGCAAGGATTACCACCTGACCCTGGTCTATCCGAAGCACGCAAACGCCGATGAAGGCAAGATCTCGATCCTGGCCCCGGTGGGCAGCGCGTTGCTCGGCCTGCAAGTGGGCCAGCACATCGACTGGCCGGCCCCCGGCGGCAAGACCCTCAAGCTGGAATTATTAAGCGTTGAAGGCCAGCCCAAAGACGGCGGCGCTTTCCCTCTTTAAAAAGCCCCGCTATATCTGGCTCAACGCCTCGTTCAGCGACAGCTCCAGTTCGGCCTTGTAACGCAAGTACAGGTTACTCGGGCTTTGCACATCACCGATCAGCCCGGACAGGTCCAGGTCGGTGATGTAGCAGCGGTAACGTTCGGTTTCCCGGCGTTGCCCGACGATTTCCCGGGCGACCACTGCGTACAGTTGGTCACCAAATTCCAACTCGGAAAACTCGCGCTGATCGCAATACAGCGTAATGCCCACCTGGCCAGGCGCTGCCTTGGCGATGATTGCCTGCACGTCATAGAAGGGTTTGTTCGCCGGGTTCATCGGCACCGGTCGCGGTTCGATGCTGCGCGCGCGCCCACTGCCCGACGGCAATAGCTGGTAAAACAACATCTGCACCGCGCCCAACGGTTGCTGCGGGTCCAGCGACGACAGTGCGTCCCGACGATAGATGATCGATTGCAGAAAACGCTGCAGTGGCGCCAGCAGGCTCTGCTCATCATGGAATGGCACGTGTTGCTGCCAGAGCGCGTTGAATTCATCCAGCACGTACAACTCGGCAAAGCCTTCATTGACCCGGTAGAACACCTGCACGCAATCGGCCATGCCCATCGGCAGCAGCAGCGCCAGGTCGTGATCTTCCAGGGCCATGGCGTCCAGATGCAGCGGGCTGTAGCTGGTCAGTTCTTCGCTGAGGTAGGCGATCAGTGCATCCTGGGTCGGCAGCGACACATGGGTGGCCTGGCCCGGTCTCAATTCCATCACGTGATAGTGCCGTTGCACCTGCAACAGATAGCGATGGTTGGACTGGCCCAGCAGCAGGTTCTGCGCGGTGTCGAAGATTTCTTCCACGCGCTGCGCGATGAACTGCGCACGGTTGTGACAGAAGCAGCGCACCCGCAGCCGTGGCAAGTGATCGGGCGGCAATTGGTTGAGGTAGTCGCGCAGACAGTCGAGCAAGGCGTGGGGGCCGTCGTAGCGGCTGACCATCACCTCGTTCCAGCTGTTGAGCGTGACTTGGTCCAGCGTGAGCACCAGGTTGTCGCGCACGCCGGCATAACTCAGGGAGTCCGTGCGCTCGGTGGTCATCAGGATATTCAGGTCGCGGTGATGCTTGAGCGGGTCGACGCCGACGTTGATCAGCAGCAACACTTCCTCGGGCACCGCCGCGCGCAGCAGGCGCTCTTCATCCACACCGGCCAAGGGCAGGGCGATGGTCTGTTGCAGACTGCCCAGCAGGTTGAACAGCTCGAATTCGGTCATGTCGCTGGTGCCGGGGTGCAGCGCCAGGCGCGTGCTGCTGTCGATCACGCCGTTGCGATGGCACCAAGTGAGCATTTCCAGCAGGTCGCGGCTGCGCTTGATTGGCGCAAAATGCTCCCATTCCAGAGCGTTGAGGTTGCCGTTGTACAGGCCCCAGTAGTGCTGGCCCGGTTCTTTGCGGTTGGACGATTGCACCAGCGTCAGGGTGTCTTCGGCCAGATCCGGGGCGATGCCGGGGTTGATGAACTCGACCTTGCCGGCCTTGCGTTCAAAGGCGGCATACAGGCGCCGGCCCAGCACGTTGAGGTCGCGCTTGTTGATCAGGCTGACGGTGTGTTCGGTGCGCGCGAACTGGGTCAGGAAGCGATAACTGTAATTGAGCTCATTGACCAGCGCCCGGCGCTCCGAGGCGACCTGGCGCACTTTCCATTGGCTGCGGCTGTCCAGCAGCGCCAGTTGACGCTGGTCCCAGCCCCACTCATGGGCCAGGCGCTCCAGTAACAGCCGTTGCCAACTGGTGGTGCGCTGGCCGGCGCTGAGCTTGCGGTTGACCTTCAGGTACAGCGCGCGACGCACCAGCTCCAGGCGTTCGGGCTCGTTGCGGGCCTTGAGGTATTCTTCAAGGCGGCGGTATACCACGATGTACGGGTCCAGCTCGTCCAGGTCCATCTGGTTGGCGAACACCGCCCGCTTGAAGCGCAGGCTCAGGCAGTGCACCTGCGGGTGTTCGCTGGCGTAGACCTCGGTCAGCAGCAGTTTGAGCACTGACTTGTAGGGCGATTCGATGCCCTTGAACAGTTGCCACAGTCCGGCGCCGATGAATTCGCCAGGAGGGATGTGCGCCAGGTGACCAAGGTCGAGGGTTTCATCGGCGCGGATAAAGCGCTTGCTGATCAGCGTGTGGGTGAACTCGGCATAGCGGGTTTCCTCATACACCGGCACCAGCCACCAGATCGGCGTACGCCCCGCCAGCCAGATCGCGGTGCGGTAGAACTCGTCCAGCAGCAGGTAATGCTGGGTGGTGCCGCAGTCATCGGAACTGAGCTGGGTATCGCGCTCGCCCAGCACGAAGCGTGTCGGCTCGATGAGGAAGAAATGCGCCTCGGCGCCCATGCTCAGGGCCCAGGCTTCCAGCAACTGGCATTTTTTGCGCAGCTCGGCCATTTCATTCTCGCTCAGGTCCGAGGCGTGGCAGACCCAGACGTCCATATCGCTCTGATCGGCCTGGGCCAGTGTGCCAAGGCTGCCCATCAGGAACAGGCCGTGGATGGGCGTTGGCGGATTGCCGCGGCGTGGCTTGTAAGAGAACGAGCGGGTCAGGCGCTGGGCTTCGGTCAGAGCCTGGGGATCGGGTTCGAAATTCGACAGGCCGGCTGGCGTGCTGCCCGACACATAACCGGGCAGCAGCGGATGGTTGACGTGGAAGAACAGCGGCAGCAGGGTCAGCACGCTCTGCTGGCGCGGCGTCAGCCCTTCGATCGCGCGGGCCATGCGCCCCTCGTTGAGGGCCATGAAACGCGCGCGCAATTGGGCCAGCACCTTACGGTCGATGCCTTCGTCCAGGTCGGGGCGGATTTCATGGATGCTGGTCATGTCGAACTCGGTGGCTCGCGGGCCCGACGTGGGCGGCCATGTAGGAGTTTACAGCCAGTAGCGTAGGAGGTTTAGCGGGAAATGGTTTTTGACGTCAGAATTTTCGCTGTTGCACGGCAACGCCCTCGGAATCCGCACGGTGCGGACTCCATGGGCGTATCAGGTGTCAGGCAGCTTCTTTTTTGGCGGTAGTCAGGATCGTCAGCAGGCTTTGCGTGTGTTGGGCTGCGTCCCGGCCGAGGCTGGTCAGGTAGCCACCGTCGGGCTGGGTGATCAGTTCTTTTTCAAACAGGCGCTTGGCGGCGGCGATGGCAGTTGAAGCGGCGGTCTGGTGGACTTTCAGACCTTCCTGGGAGCTGTCCAGGTTGAAGAGTGCAAGGATTTCCAGTTCGGCAACCAACTCAGGGGTATACGACATAAGGACTCCAGACTTTCTAAGAATTTATTAGAGGCTAGCAGGCCATAAGGTGAACGCACTTTGCCGAACTGTCCAGCGTGTTGCAGCGTGGCTGGATTATTCCTTTTCGGGCGGCAGCTCCGGCAGTGCTCGCAGCGCGGTTTCATACCATTGGGTATCGAACGCGCGGTCCTCATCGAGCATCGCGTCGATCTCGAAGGCCAGCACGTGGGCCATGAGGTTCAATATTTCTTCGCGCGCGTAGCCCACCAGCGTCAGCTTGTTGAACGTTGCCTTGGCCGCCGGCGGGTTGTCGCTTTCGATCTGGTTCTCGATGGCCTGGATCAGCGTACTTTCGGTGAATTCTTCTTCGTCGTTGTCGATATCGGTCGGCTCGCTCATGGCAGGCTCCTCAAGGAAAAGGGCACCAGTCTACCGCCATTCAGGCAGGTGATGCTGCTGGTCAGGACGCACCAAGGCATCTATAACCCTTGCAGCCAACCCCGCACACGGCCTGGAGGCTTTGCGATGCTCAAGCTCTACGGATTTTCGGTCAGTAACTACTACAACATGGTGAAACTGGCGCTGCTGGAAAAAGGACTGCCGTTCGAAGAAGTGCCTTTTTTTGCCGGGCAAACTGCCGAAGCGTTGGCTGTAAGCCCGCGTGGCAAGGTGCCGGTGCTGGGCGTCGAGCAAGGGTTCATCAACGAAACCAGTGTGATCCTCGAGTATATCGAGCAGACCCAGCAAGGGCCCGCGCTGTTGCCCGCCGAGCCGTTCCAGCGGGCTCAGGTATTGGCGCTGTGCAGGGAGATCGAGCTGTACATCGAATTGCCTGCGCGTGCGTGTTTCGCCGAAGCGTTTTTCGGCATGACGGTGCCGGAGGCGATCAAGGAAAAATCCAGGGCGGAGTTGCTGCTCGGGATCGGTTCGCTGGGAAGGCACGGCAAGTTCGCGCCGTACGTGGCGGGCGACAGCTTCACTCTTGCCGATCTGTATTTCATGTACAGCTTGAACCTGGCCTTGGGGGTGGGCGAGAAACTGTTTGGGCTGGATCTGTTGGCTGAGTTGCCGAAGGCGCAGGCGTTGCTGGGGCGTCTGAACGACATGCCCAATGCACGGAAGGTGGAAGCGGACAGGCTGGCGGCGATGCCGGGGTTCATGGCGATGATTGCCGCCAGGAAGTAGGATTTGGGGGGCTGTGATGCCTTCGCGAGCAA
>JAFHKH010000442.1 GCA_016937595.1 Pseudomonas cedrina subsp. fulgida
CCGCTCTTGGGACGCGCAGCGTCGGGATGCATTCCCACGCGGAGCGTGGGAATGATCAATATCAGCCCGACCTTACTCGGCAGCCGGCGCTTCCGGCTTGCGGCGCTTGAGCGGCGCCATGCCGTCCTTGCTGACGAGCGACAGGTTGTCGGTCTTCGGCCGGTTGGCGATCTTGCGCTTGGTCGGAGACTTGGCGCCGGCCTTCTTCTTGTCGCCCTTGGCGTCGGTCTTTTTCTTCTTCACGCCAACGGCCTTGCCCGACGCCTTGACCTTCTTCGGCCCGGTGTAGGTGCCTTTGACTTCCTTGATGGTGCGGCGCTCGAACGACTGCTTGAGGTAGCGCTCGATGCTCGACATCAGGTTCCAGTCGCCATGGCAGATCAGCGAGATGGCCAGGCCATCGTTGCCGGCACGCCCGGTACGGCCGATACGGTGCACGTATTCGTCGCCGCTGCGCGGCATGTCGAAGTTGATCACCATGTCCAGACCGTCGACGTCCAGGCCGCGCGCGGCGACGTCGGTGGCCACCAGGATCTTCACACCGCCGGCCTTGAGGCGGTCGATGGCCAGCTTGCGGTCCTTCTGGTCCTTCTCGCCGTGCAGCACGAAAGCCTTGTATTCCTGGGCGACCAGGCGACCGTAGATGCGGTCGGCCGCAGCACGGGTGTTGGTGAACACAATGGCTTTCTGATAGGTCTCGTTGGCCAGCAGCCAATTGAGAATCTGCTCTTTGTGCACGTTGTGGTCAGCGGTGACGATTTGCTGGCGCGTAGTCGCGTTCAGGTCGCTGACGTTGTTGACCTGCAAGTGCTCGGGGTTGTTCAGCACCTTGGCAACCATGTCGCGCAAGGTGGAACCGCCGGTAGTGGCGGAGAACAGCATGGTCTGCTGGCGATTGACGCATTCCGCGACCAGGCGCTGCACGTCGTCGGCAAAGCCCATGTCGAGCATGCGGTCGGCTTCGTCCAGCACCAGCACTTCGACTTCCTTGAGGTCGAGGTTGCCGGCGTTGAGTTGCTCGATCATGCGCCCTGGCGTGCCGATCAGGATGTCCGGCACCTTGCGCAGCATGGCGGCCTGGACCTTGAAATCTTCGCCGCCGGTGATCAGGCCGGACTTAATGAAGGTGAACTGCGAGAAGCGCTCGACTTCCTTCAACGTCTGCTGGGCCAGCTCGCGGGTCGGCAGCAGGATCAGGGTCTTGATGCTGACGCGGACTTTGGCCGGGCCGATCAGGCGATGCAGGATCGGCAGGACGAAAGCGGCGGTCTTGCCGCTGCCGGTTTGAGCCGTCACCCGCAGGTCACGCCCTTCGAGCGCGAGCGGGATGGCCGCTGCCTGCACAGGCGTAGGCTCGACAAATTTAAGCTCGGCCACGGCTTTGAGCAGGCGTTCGTGCAGGGCGAATTGGGAAAACACGGGTGCTACCTCGAAGAAATACAAAAAAACAGCTGCATAGGGTACCGGTTTCGCGCGTCCAAACCGAGTTTCTTTACGCGAACGGTTGTATTGAGCGGCTTTTTTGTCAGGACATTTGTCCATGACATCAACTTTGCCGCACTTAAATGCTCTAATCGCCGCCCAGTTGCCTACAGAAGAATCGGTTTCACCCATGGATATCAAACAGCTCTGGCTCAACATCAAAGACCTCTGGGGCGCCCTCGACGAACACCCGCTGCTGCATGCCAGTCTCGGCTTACTGGTGTTGCTGGTCGTGGCCCTGCTGCTCGGACGCATGGCGCGCTACCTCATTCTTCATGCCATCAAGTTGCTCGGCCGGCAACCGTCCCTGCACTGGCTCAACGACCTGCGACACAACAAAGTCTTCCATCGCCTGGCGCAAATGACGCCCTCCCTGGTCATCCAGTTCGGCCTGTACCTGGTGCCGGACCTGAGCAAGACCGCGATCCTGTTCATCGGCAACGTCGCCCTGGCACTGACGATCCTGTTCCTGGTACTGGCCATGAGCGCCCTGCTCAGTGCCCTGCTGGACATCTACGCGCGTACCGAACATGCACGCACCCGCTCGATCAAGGGCTACGTGCAATTGGCGAAGATGGTGCTGTTCGTGTTTGGCGCGATCATCATTGTCGCCACCCTGATCGATCGTTCGCCGCTGTTGCTGCTGTCGGGCCTGGGCGCGATGTCGGCGGTGATCCTGTTGGTGTACAAGGACACCCTGCTGTCATTTGTCGCCAGCGTGCAACTGACCAGCAATGACATGCTGCGGGTCGGCGACTGGATCGAAATGCCCCAGGTCGGCGCCGACGGCGATGTGGTGGATATCACCTTGCACACGGTCAAGGTGCAGAACTTCGACAAGACCATCGTCTCCATCCCCACCTGGCGCCTGATGTCCGAATCGTTCAAGAACTGGCGCGGCATGCAGCAATCCGGCGGGCGCCGCATCAAGCGCAGCCTGTTCATCGACGCCAGCGGCGTGCGCTTCCTGCATGACGACGAGGAATTGCGCATGACCCAGGTCCACCTGCTCACCGACTACATCGGGCGCAAGCAGGCCGAACTCAAGGCCTGGAACGAAGCCCAGGGCCACAGTGCGCAATTGTCGGCCAACCGCCGCCGCATGACCAACCTCGGCACCTTCCGCGCCTACGCATTGGCCTACCTGAAAAGCCACCCGGACATCCAGCCGAACATGACCTGCATGGTGCGGCAGATGCAAACCACCGCCCAGGGCGTGCCGCTGGAAATCTACTGTTTCACCCGCACCACGGCGTGGGCGGACTATGAGCGAATCCAGGGCGATATCTTCGATTACCTGCTGGCGGTATTGCCGGAATTTGGCTTGAGCCTGTATCAGCAGCCGAGTGGCAATGACCTGCGCGCGGGAATGGGGCCGGCGGTAATGGGCGCCAGCCATTTGCCCGCGCCCCGGAACAGCCTGACGTAATCGCTTCTACTGCGGCAACGACGCAGTCATCTCAGCGCGGCATACCTCGAGGATTTCATCCGCCAGGGCAGAGTCATCCGGGCATGCCCGCGACAACATGACCGCGCCGATGGCACGGGCGAACAGGTCGATTATCTTTGCACGCGCAACCACCTGAGGCGCATTTTGATCCGCTGGGTACTGTTGCTGGAGCGTGGTCAGCATGCCTTCTATGCCTTCGGCAAAGGTCGCCTTGAAGTCGCCCGACTGACGCGCGGCGTCCCCGCACAGCGCCGCCAGGGTGCACCCTTCGCTTCTGCCGTCGCGATGGTCCCTCGATACGTAACGATTGATGAACTGCGTCAAATCCAGGCTTTCAGTGTTGGCGACCGACTGCGAAAGGCTGGTGGCCGTCGCTTGCGCCATCAAGTCCGCCTTGGAACCAAAATGCTTGTAGAAGCCGCCCTGGGTAAAACCGCCGCGGCCATAAGCTCCGCCACCCCCACGCCATCGTAGCCGCGCTCACGAAACAGCTCGGAGGCCGTCTCCACGATATGCGCCCGATTGGCCAGTGACTGTGCCTTGGTGATTTTCATGTGCGCGCCTTTGCATCGCTGAGCAATGCACGCATCTTACTCTGATGTCGATCATAATCAAAAGTATTGACAGTTTTGATTACGACCAACATCATAAATACGCAATCGCGAATTCCCGCGAGCACGGCGCCAATCGCCTATCGACTTTTCCACGCAGAGAATCCAGCCATGAACACCCCAGATACTGTTCTGATTACCGGCGCTTCCACTGGCATCGGCGCTACCTATGCCGCGCGTTTTGCACAGCGCGGACATGCTCTTGTACTGGTGGCCCGCGACAAAACGCGTCTGGACGCCCTCGCCGCAACGCTGCGCGAACACTACAAGGTTGCGGTTGATGTCCTGCCGGCTGACCTGACGCGAATCGATGATTTGAACCGCGTTGAAGCGCGCCTGCGCGATGACGCGAACATCACCCTCCTGGTCAATAATGCCGGCGCCGCGCAGTCCGGCAGCTTCATCGAACAGTCCACCGACAGTGTCGCGAACCTCGTCGCGTTGAACACCACCGCACTGGTACGGCTGGCCAGTGCCATCGCTCCCCGCCTGGCCCAGGCCGGCAAAGGCGCGATCATCAATATCAGCTCGGTGGTCGGCCTGGCGCCGGAGTTCGGGATGACCGTGTACGGCGCGACCAAGGCGTTCGTGCTGTTTCTGTCACAAGGCATGAGCCTGGAGCTTTCGCCCAAGGGCGTCTATGTGCAAGCCGTGCTACCGGCAGCCACGCGTACGGAAATCTGGGATCGGGCGGGCATCGACGTCAACACCCTGACTGAAATCATGGAAGTCGACGACCTGGTCGACGCGGCTTTGCTCGGCTTCGATCGCCGCGAGCCCGTGACCATCCCGCCGCTGCATGACGCCGCCCGCTGGGATGCGCTGCAGGCGCGCGCCAGGGCCTGCTGACGCAGATCCGCCAATCGGAGGTCGCCGAGCGTTATCACGCCAAGGCGTAATCAACGCGCCGGCAATGCCGCCCTGGGCACGCCGAGGCGGCTGATCCACACCGCGCCCAAAATCACCAACCCACCCAAGGCCAAGCGGCCCAGCGGTTCGTGCTGGTTCCAGATCAGCAGGTTCAGCAGCAGGCCCACCGGCACATGCAGGTTGTTCATCACCGCCAGGGTGCCGCCATTGACCAGGCAGGCGCCCTTGTTCCACCAGTACAGGCCCAGCGCGGTACTGACCAGCCCGAGGAACACCAGTACGCCCCATTGCAGTGGCGCTTCGGGCAGGAAGTCGGACTTGCCGAACAACAGGAACGCCGGCAGTACCACCAGCAAGGCGCCCAGGTAGAAGTAGCCGAAGCGTCGATAGTGCGGCATATCGCTCGGGTAACGCGCCACTAGATGCTTGTACATCACCTGCCCGGCGGCATAGGTGAAGTTGGCCAACTGCAACAACAAAAAACCCATCAGGAAGTGCGGGGTGATCTGGTCGAAACGAATCACGCCGCGCCCGCTACCGCGACCAGTGCGGCGACCAATGCCCAAGGGTTGAAGCGCCGGTTGAGCGCATCTTCGATCAGGGTCACATGCAGCGGCGTGAGGATGGTGAACAGCAGCACCTCCGGCACCGTGAGCACGCGAAAGCTCAAGTAGAGGCACACGTACGTCACGCCGAACTGCAACGCGCCGATCACCAGCATGCCGCGCATGAAGGCCGGCTCCACCGAGCGCCAGCGGGTCAGCGGGATGAACACCAGCCCGGCCAGCACGACGCGCACCAGCACCGCGAAATAACTGTCGACGTGACCGGCGAGGTATTCGCCGATCAAGCTGAAGGAAAATGCCTGAATCAGGGTGACAACCAGTAAATAGCCCATGTTCGCCTCGTTTCGTATGGGCGCGACATTAAAGGTTTTCGCCGGTTGAAGAAACTCGGCGCAAAAAAAACCCGACCTCGCTAAAGCGTCAGTCGGGCAGGGGCACTAAGGAGCAAAAAGTGCAAAGGGAGGTTCGATGCGCTTACTTGAAGGGTTGCGTGGGACGATAAAAACACCCGGCGATTATGTGACGATTAAATGATCAGCCGGCCTATGCGACGAGCTGAACCAGCAGGGCCTTGGCGTGGTTGATGCCTTTTTCCTGGAAGTCCCCGCTCAGGTTGACCCCTTCGGCGTGAATGAACGTGACGTCGTGAATCCCGATAAAGCCCATGACCTGGCGCAGGTAAGGTTCCTGGTGATCGGAGCTGGCGCCGGTGTGGATGCCGCCGCGAGCGGTGAGCACGATGGCGCGCTTGCCGGTCAGCAGGCCTTGAGGGCCGGTCGCGGTGTATTTGAACGTCACACCGGCACGCAACACATGGTCCAGCCAGGCCTTGAGCGTGCTGGGGATGGCGAAGTTGTACATCGGCGCGGCCATCACCAGCACGTCGGCGGCCAGCAATTCGTTGGTCAATTCGTCGGAGCGATCCAGTGAAGCCTGTTCGTCGTGGTTACGCTGGTCCGCCGGTTTCATCCAGCCGCCGAGCAGGTGGGCGTCCAAATGCGGGACCGGATTGAGCGCCACGTCACGCACGGTGATCCGGTCCGCCGGGTGGGCGGCCTGCCACTGGCTGATGAACTGCCGGGTCAGCTGGCGCGAGATTGAATCCTGCTGGCGGGCGCTGCTTTCGATGATCAGAACATTGGACATGGCTTTGTAGGCTCCATCGGAAATTGCTGTAAGTCGATGGATTGGAGATTAAACAGAGCCAATTCGATTAAAAAGCGCAAAAAACTGCTATAACCCATCTATAAATTTGTTTATATACACGCATGCTTCGCCATCGGCTTACTTCGGCGCGCAGGCCAGGGCGATACGCATCTTGATAATGGCGCGGTTGAACTTGGCGGTGGTGTTGGTGCTTTTACCCGCCGGCACCGTGACCGTCCTGCGTCGCGGCGATTCAGGGCCGTTGGTGAAGGTTACCGAGCAGACCGCATCCCGGGTGCCGTAGTTATTGAGCTGGATCGAGCTGATATCGCCGTCCACATCGGAGGCGGTGTAATCGATGCTCACGCCGTCGATCTTTTTCGTCACGTCAATGGGGTAGGCAAACGCGCTCATCGGCAGCAGCGCCAGCAGCACATAACAGAATTTTCTCATTCGGCAGTCTCCAATAAGGACCGCCAGCTTAGGACAAGAGGAACCTATCTTGAAAGCGCCCCGCGTTACCCTCGATCAATGGCGCACGCTGCAAGCCGTGGTCGACCATGGCGGCTTCGCCCAGGCGGCCGAAGCACTGCACCGTTCGCAGTCCTCGGTGAGCTATACCGTGGCCCGCATGCAAGACCAACTCGGTGTACCACTGCTGCGCATCGATGGGCGCAAGGCGGTGCTTACCGAGGCCGGTGAAGTGCTGTTGCGCCGCTCCCGGCAACTGGTGAAAAACGCCAGCCAACTGGAGGATCTCGCCCACCACATGGAACAGGGCTGGGAAGCCGAGGTACGCCTGGTGGTGGATGCCGCCTACCCTAACGCGCGCCTGGTACGCGCTCTGACCGCCTTCATGCCGCAGAGCCGTGGCTGCCGGGTGCGCCTGCGTGAAGAGGTGCTATCGGGCGTCGAAGAACTGCTGATCGAAGGCGTGGCCGACCTGGCGATCTGCGGTTTCAGCATCCCCGGTTACCTGGGCACGGAGATGAGCGACGTGGCGTTCGTCGCCGTGGCTCACCCCGAACACCCGTTGCACCGCATGAACCGCGAGCTGAGCTTCCAGGACCTGGAGAGCCAGATGCAGGTGGTGATCCGCGACTCCGGCCGCCAGCAACCACGCGATGTCGGCTGGCTCGGCGCCGAACAACGCTGGACCGTCGGCAGCCTGGCCACCGCCGCGGCCTTCGTGGGCAGCGGCCTGGGCTTTGCCTGGCTGCCCCGCCACATGATCGAACGCGAACTCGCCGAAGGCGTGCTCAAGCAGCTACCCTTGGAACAGGGCGGCAGTCGCCACCCTACGTTCTACCTGTATTCGAACAAGGACAAACCCTTGGGGCCGGCGACGCAGATCCTTGTGGAATTGCTGCGCACCTTTGACACCGCCCCGCTGGACGCGCCTTTCGCCGCGCCCCGGCAAGCCTGAAACGGCAGAGACGTGCACGAACGACTTTCTCTACACCCCGTGGCGCACAGGGAAAACTATGTAAAACTGCTGCCTGATGCGCGACGGTGGTGATCAAGGATTCCCGCCCTCAACCCGAGGTCTTTAACGCTACCCTGCTCGACTGCCTGAAGACCGTCGACACCCACTACCCAGGACCACTGACCCATGCTGAAAAAAATCGCCTTCTTTGCCGGTTCCGTACTGTTCGCCGCCAACCTGATGGCTGCCGAGCCCGTCAAGGCGCCTCATGTATTGATCTCCACCACCAACGGCGACATCGAAATCGAACTGGACCCGGTCAAGGCGCCGATCAGTACCAAGAATTTCCTGGCCTATGTCGACAAGGGCTTCTACACCAACACGATTTTCCACCGCGTGATTCCAGGCTTCATGGTCCAGGGCGGCGGGTTCACCCAGCAGATGTCGCAAAAGCCGACCGACGCACCGATCAAGAACGAAGCCAGCAACGGCCTGCATAACGTGCGCGGCACCTTGTCCATGGCGCGCACCAACGACCCGAACTCGGCCACCAGCCAGTTCTTCATCAACGTGGCCGACAATGCCTTTCTCGACCCGGGCCGCGATGCCGGTTATGCGGTATTCGCCAAGGTGGTCAAGGGCATGGACGTGGTGGATGTGATCGTCAACTCGCAGACCACGACCAAGCAAGGCATGCAGAACGTGCCCATCGATCCTGTGTACATCAAGTCGGCCAAGCGCATCGACTGAAGTCACAGGTAGTCTCGCGCGCGGCCCACAAGGCTGCGCGCGCATTTGAAAGGAGAGCCCGCCAGTCGGGCGTCAACCCTGATGCTCTATCGTCGTTTTGAACACCTGATCGATATTTTCCGCGACGCCCCCAGCGAAGCCCCGCCCGATAAAGTCCTGCCCTTCTACCTCTACTACCTGCGCCAGGTGTGGCCGTGTTTTGCCGCGCTGCTGGTGGTGGGCCTGGTCGGTGCGCTGATCGAGGTCGCGCTGTTCAGCTACCTGAGCCGCATCATCGACCTGGCCAGGGCACGCCGCCGGCGAACTTCTTCCAGGTGCACAGCACCGAGCTGATCTGGATGGCCGTGGTCGCCCTGCTGCTGCGCCCGATTTTCAACGGCCTGCATGACTTGCTGGTGCACCAGACCATCAACCCCGGCATGACCAGCCTGATCCGCTGGCAGAACCACAGCTATGTGCTCAAGCAGAGCCTGAATTTCTTCCAGAACGATTTCGCCGGGCGCATCGCCCAACGCATCATGCAGACCGGCAACTCGTTGCGTGATTCCGCGGTGGCAACCGCGGAGGCCATCTGGCACGTGTCGATCTATGCCATCACCTCGCTGGTGCTGTTTGCCGAAGCCGACTGGCGACTGATGATTCCGTTGATCACCTGGATCGTTTGCTACTGCCTGGCGTTGCGTTACTTCGTGCCGCGGGTCAAGGAGCGTTCGGTGATCTCATCCGAAGCACGCTCCAAACTCATGGGGCGCATCGTCGACGGCTACACCAACATCACCACCTTGAAGCTGTTTGCCCATACGCAGAGTGAGCAGGAATACGCCAAGGAAGCGATCATCGAGCAAACCGAAAAGACCCAACTGGCGGCGCGTGTGCTCACCAGCATGGACGGGGTCATCACCGTGCTCAACGGCCTGCTGATCGTCACCACCACCGGCCTGGCCCTGTGGCTGTGGACGCAGTCGCTGATCTCCGTAGGCGCCATCGCCCTGGCGACCGGCCTGGTGATTCGCATCGTCAATATGTCCGGCTGGATCATGTGGGTGGTCAACGGCATTTTCGAAAACATCGGCATCGTGCAGGATGGCCTCAAGACCATCGCCCAGCCGCTGGCGGTGGTCGACCGCGCCAACGCCCCGCGCCTGACGGTGCCCCATGGCCTCGTGCGCTTCGAGCAGGTGGATTTCCACTATGGCAAGCAGAGCGGGATCATTGGCGGCTTGAACCTCGAGATCAAGGCTGGGGAGAAGATCGGCCTGATCGGCCCGTCCGGTGCGGGCAAGTCGACCCTGGTCAACCTGCTGCTGCGCCTCTACGACCTGCAGGGCGGACGCATCCTGATCGACGGCCAGGACATCGCCGACGTCGCCCAGGAAAGCCTGCGCGCGCAGATTGGCATGATCACCCAGGACACGTCGCTGCTGCACCGTTCGATCCGCGACAACCTGTTGTACGGCAAGCCCGACGCCATGGACGAACAACTCATGGCCGCCGTGCACAAGGCCCGCGCCGATGAGTTCATCCCGCTGCTGTCCGACGCCGAAGGCCGCACCGGGCTGGACGCACATGTGGGTGAACGTGGGGTAAAACTTTCCGGGGGCCAGCGTCAACGGATCGCCATCGCCCGCGTACTGCTCAAGGACGCGCCGATTCTGATCATGGACGAAGCCACGTCGGCGTTGGATTCGGAAGTGGAAGCGGCGATCCAGGAAAGCCTGGAAACCCTGATGCAGGGCAAGACCGTGATCGCCATTGCGCACCGGTTGTCGACCATTGCACGCATGGACCGCCTGGTGGTGCTGGAGAAAGGCCGGATCGCCGAGAGCGGCAGCCATGCCGAGTTGCTGGCCCATGGTGGGTTGTATGCGCGGTTGTGGCAGCATCAGACCGGAGGTTTCGTCGGTATCGACTGAAGCTACACCTTTCTAAATGTGGGAGCGGGCTTGCTCGCGAATGCGGGGCGTCAGTCGATATATTTGGCGACTGTCACCCCGCATTCGCGAGCAAGCCCGCTCCCACATTTGACCGCATTTAATCAGTACGATTTGCACGGCGCGCCAGTGTCAAACGCTGGATTTGTACCGAAAGCCTGCTGTAATTCAATACAGTGCCCAGACGGGCGCTGAAGTAAATCTGCAGGGAGCATCATTGATTTACTGATTCGGTAGAGCGATCTATCAAGGACGTGTGGCATGTCTTTGTTCAAGCGTTCAGTCACAGAGGGGTTAGGAACGTTTTGGCTGGTGTTGGGCGGGTGCGGGAGTGCGGTATTGGCCGCAGCGTTTCCCGCGGTCGGGATCGGGTTGCTGGGTGTGTCCCTGGCGTTCGGGCTCACGGTGTTGACCATGGCCTTCGCCATCGGGCATATCAGCGGTTGTCACCTCAACCCGGCGGTGTCGGTGGGGCTGGTCGTGGGCGGCAGGTTTCCGGCCAGGGAGTTACCGGCCTACGTCGTGGCGCAGGTCATCGGCGCTACACTCGCCGCTGCGCTGCTGTACTTCATTGCCAGTGGCAAACCGGGGTTCGAACTGGCCTCGGGCCTGGCGTCCAACGGTTATGGGCTGCATTCGCCCGGCGGTTATTCGATGGCGGCGGGGTTTGTCTGTGAGCTGGTAATGACCGCGATGTTCGTGGTCATCATCCTCGGCGCCACCGACCGCCGTGCCCCGCCGGGCCTTGCGCCCATCGCCATCGGCCTGGCGCTGACCCTCATCCACCTGATCTCCATTCCCGTGACCAACACCTCGGTCAACCCGGCCCGCAGTACCGGCCCGGCACTGATCGTCGGCGGGTGGGCGATCCAGCAATTGTGGATGTTCTGGCTCGCGCCAATCCTCGGCGCGGTGATCGGCGGGTTCAGCTATCGATGGCTGGGCAAGGAGGAGACGGGCTGAGGCAGCACGGGTTCAGCCCTGCCTATAAGGCAGGGCTGAACTTATCAGACCGCCATTCATTCTTGATGGGCCTGCATATACTGACGCAGCAGTTGATTAATACGTGTCTGGTAGCCAGAGCCCTGCCCCTTGAACCACTCCAGAACATCAGCATCAAGCCTGATAGTGACTGCCTGTTTCACTGGAACACGTAACTCGGCACGCCGAAAAAAATCGGCGTCCAGTTCAGGAATATCGCGGGTGTCGATCTCTTTATCATTCATTTTGGCCAGGCGCTCCCAATCAGTTTTCGATGTTTGCGTCATAATATTTGGCCTCCTTCTTGGTTGCTTTTCGGGCGGAGATGATGCGGATTACATCTCCATGCCGCTCGGTGTAGACGACCACACCCATTAACAATTTGATCCAGCCAATACTGATCCATCGCTCTTCACCATAATCCGCCCGATCATCGCGCAAGGCCAGCATTGGATGCCTGAAGATATCCGGGACGTCATTAAAGTCGATGCCATGCTTAACAATATTGGCTTTATTCTTGGACTCATCCCACTCAAATAGCATGACACATCCTGTACGTACTTTTGTACATACAGAATAGTGACTTCGGTCGTCCGTGGAAGTGCTGCCAGACCAATGGTTCAACCCTGCCGGTACGGCAGGGCTGCCCTCGCCTCTTCGGCATACGCCAAAATCCCCACCCGCTCGCGCTCGAGGAAATCCTCCACCGCGTTCTTCAAACCCGGATGGCGCAGGTAGTGCCATGATCGTGTAATCACCGGTTCAAAACCGCGTATCAACTTGTGCTCGCCCTGGGCCCCTGCGTCGAAGCGTTGCACGCCGTGGGCGATGGCGTAGTCCATGCCCTGGTAGAAACAGGTTTCGAAATGCAGGCGGTCGAATTCCGCCAGGCAGCCCCAGTAGCGGCCATAGAAACTGTCGCCGCCAATCAGGCTGAACGCCATGGCCACCGGGCGGGAACCTTGCTTGGCCAGCACCACGCGAATCGCTTCGGGCATGCGCTCGGCCAGCAGGCTGAAAAAACTCCGGGTCAGGTAGGGCGATTGACGCCGCACGGCGTAGGTGTTGGCGTAGCAGGCGTAGACAAAATCCCACTGCGCTTCGCTCAGTTCATGGCCTTGCAGCCATTCGAACTCGATGCCCTGCCCCGCGACTTGTTCACGCTCCTTGCGCATCTGTTTGCGCTTGCGTGAGCTCAAGGCATCGAGGAAATCCTGGAAGTCGCGGTAGCCCCGGTTCTGCCAGTGAAACTGACAACCGAGACGCTGCAACCAGCCCGGTTGTTGCGCCAGTGCCTCATCGGCAAGCGCATCGGTGAAGTTGATATGGGCACTGGAGAGCCCTTCTATTTCCAGGTAACCCGGCAAGCTTTTGAGCAGTTCGAAACCGTCGTCGGCAGTGGCCGCCAACAGGCGCGGGCCGGTGACCGGGCTGAACGGCACGGCCGTCAGCAACTTGGGGTAGTAATCAATGCCGGCCCGCTCACACGCATCGGCCCAGCCGTGATCAAACACGTACTCCCCGTAGGAATGCCACTTGCGATAACCGGGCAGCGCCGCCACCAGCCGATCGCCCTCCCAGTGCAACAAATGCTCCGGCTGCCAGCCCGACTGCGGACCGAGGCTGGCGCTGTCCTCCAGCGCGCTCAGGAAGGCATGCCGCACGAACGGCTGCCCCAGCGGCACCAGCGCATCCCAGGCTTGCGGGGCGATCTCGGACAGGCTGTCCAGGCGTTGCAGCGGCATTGGCATCCTCACGGGTTCAGTGGCGTGAAAGCTTCGCGAGTATCGCTGATCGGCGGGCTTCGCACACCCCTGTTTAGCGCGACAAGGCTCTATTCCAATAGTTCCAGATTAAATAATTTGTCATGTAGATGACATTACTTAGCCACTGCTGCGTCATAAACCGTCGCGATACTGACGCCTGTTTTTAGAGCGCCTGGTTCTAGCAGGTGGTTATTTTTTCCGTCCGTCATCGGTCGGTTGTGTCCTGGATGGTTTGCCATCCCTCCTCACTTTCGGAGATTGATATGCGTCTTGCTTCCACTAAAACTGCGGCGGTCCTGTGCGGCGGCCTGTTACTGGCCCTGAGTGTTCCGGCCAGCGCCGCAGTCGACGCTAAATTGCTCGACATGCTCAAGGCCAACGGCCAAATCACCGCGGCGCAGTACACTGAACTGCAAAGCGAGTTGGCCAAGGACCAGAAAGAACAGCAGATCGCACGGCAAGCTCAACAAGAGACCAACGAACAGATCGCGGCCACCGCGAAGAAAACCAACGAGCTGAGCAGCTTCGACCAGAAGCTGGCCTGGGCCGCCAAGACCCAGCTCAAGGGCGATGTGCGCTTTCGTCATGAGACCATCAAGATCGAAGGCACCCCCAACAATGGCGGCAAAGACAAGGACCGTGAGCGTATTCGTGCCCGTCTGGGTGCGTTTACCGAAATCAACTCGCAGGTCGATACTGGCATCCGCGTCGCCACCGGCAGCAGCGACGACGCTCGCTCCACTAACCAGGACCTGGACGGCTACTTCAACAAGAAATCGATCTGGCTGGACCTGGGCTACATCGACTACCACCCGACCCAAATCAAGAACCTGCACGTAATTGGCGGCAAGATGTTGCAGCCTTGGGTCAGCATGGCCGACGTGATCTGGGACAGCGATATCAACCCGGAAGGTCTGGCCCTGACCTACAAATACCCGCTGGGCAGCAGCGCCGAGCTGTTCGGCAGCCTGGGTAACTACAGCCTCAAGGACAACGTCAACGGCGACGGCGTGCAATTTCGCAACGACCTGCGCATGACCGCAGGCCAGTTGGGCTCACGCTTCTCCCTGACCGACAACCTGAAACTGACCCTGGGCGGCAGCGTCTACGCGTTCCAGAACGACGAAGACAGCCGTTGCCCGACCGCCACCGGTACCACGCCAGGTTGCCTGACCCCAAGCGAAACCGTCGCCAATACCACGGCCGGCAATGCCAGCGAGTACCGCCTGTACGAAGGTTTCAGCCAAGTTGATATCGGCGGCCTGGCCGTACCGTTGTCGTTCTACGGCCAGTACGTGCAGAACACCAAAGCCACTGACAAAGATAAGGACACGGCCTGGTTGCTCGGCGCCAAGTCCAAGGTGTTCGGCTTGAACCTGGACTACAACTACCGCGACGTACAGCGCTACGCAGTGGTCGGCGCCTTCACGGATTCGGACTTCGCCGGCGGCTTCACCGGTGCACGTGGTCACAAGTTCAAGGTCGGTTACGACATCGACAAGAACTTCGCCATCGGCGCCACCTACTTCCTGACCAAGGCCGACTACGCCAGCGCCACCGGCTATCGCGATGCCAACGCCAACACCCTTCAGTTGGATGCTGAAGCCAAGTTTTAACCCCACTGTAGGAGCGAGCTTGCTCGCGAAGAACGCACACGCAACGCGTTGAATCAGGCAACTCGCGTTATCGTTGACGTTTTCGCGAGCAAGCTCGCGCCTACAGGTCCTTGAGCCGCGCTTCAGCCAACCGCTGCGCCAAGGCATCCACATCCTCCACCGGTGCTCCGGCATCAGCTTGAGCGTCGCCTGCATCAGGCGCATCTGGCGGATAAACCGTCGGCAGTTCGGACAGAACATCAAGTGATGACGCACCAGCAGACGCTCGCGAAAGGTCAATTGCCCATCGAGGTAGTCACTGGAACGTGCCACTTGTTCTTTGCAGGTCAACATTCGCCCGTTTCCTCAAAATGCTCCACCGTGGCGAAGACTTTAAGCCGTGCTCGATGCAGTAGCACACGGACATTGGACAGCGAGAGGGTCAGCAGATTACAGATCTCTTCCAGCTCCAGGCCCTGGCGCTCACGCAACACCAGCACACTGCGCTGCAATTCAGACAAGCTCAGCAATGTATGTTCCAGGCATTTGCGCAGTTCATCCTCGGTCAGCAAGGCTTCCGGGGTGTCCTGATGCCAGGCGTACGGGGCGACGGCCCAATGGCCATCCTCGGGGGTAAAGCGATCATCGCCGAGCGTGCCGTGGGGCGACGGGAGGTCGTCGAGCAGCACTTCGCGACGGTTCTGTTTGTAGCGCCCCTTGGCGGCGTTGGCGGTGATGGTCAGCAGCCAGGTCTTGAGGCTGGAACGCCCTTCGAACCTGGCCAGGTTGCGGACTACCGACAGCCAGGCGTCCTGGACGATTTCATCGGCGTGGCGCTGGCCGACAATGGCATAGGCCACGGCACGCATGGCGCTCTGGTATTGGGTGACCAATTCCTTATAGGCCCGTTGCTCACCCTTGAGCAGCCGTTCAAGCAGGTGCGCGTCATCCGCTGCTGCCATTGTTGACCTCGAATCCACTCTGCAACTCGATTCCTGTGGGAGCGGGCTTGTGTGGGAGCGGGTTTGCTCGCGAAGGCGGT
>JAFHKH010000443.1 GCA_016937595.1 Pseudomonas cedrina subsp. fulgida
CCGCTCGCCACAGGGGGGGAACTTACCAGCCTTCGAAAGTTATGCAGATACCTAGGCTGCGAGAGCATCATCACTGAAATACCCCAGCCTGCATCAGCGCTGTTTCAGGTTTACTTGCGCTCTTCCAATACCTTGAGCGCCTGCGCCGCCGCGCGTTCCTGCCCGGCCTGGCCGGTGGCGTTGGCCGAATCGCGCCAGCGTTGCGCATCCACATTGGCCGGTAACTGGCTTGGGCGCTGGGTGAGGATCGCCCAACTCCCCGCGCTTTTCCATTTCGACTCAAACTCGCTGAAGCTCATCAGCAGGCGCCGGTCCATGCCCGAGCGCAGCAACACCGTGCTTTTCTGCTGATTGAACCCCACCACGACCACGTAGCGCGCGTCAGACCACAACCCACCGCCGATCCGCGCCATCACCGGGTATCCCGCGGCCACTTGCGCCAGCACCGCGGTCAGCTTGGCATCCAGCGGATACACCATCAGCCCGTACTCGCGCGCCAGCACTTGCATATTGCGCTCAAGGCCGGCTTCGGCGCCCGGCAAATGCAGCGGTTTATCCAGCAGCCCGGGTGTCATGACAATGCCTTGTTGCGACAGCATGCTGGCTAAAGACGCAGGGCCGCCTTGGTAAGCCTCGCCGCGAAAAGTCGGCACGCCATTGAGTTCGACACGCTCGGGCAAGCCCGCCAGCTTCGACGGGGTGGCGGAACAGGCGGCAAGCCCCAAGGCACAGGCCAGCCATACGGATTTTTTAAGGTTCGAGCGTAACCGCAATTTTCTACTCTCTTGATCAACCAGCGGTAAAGGCCTTGATCATAGGACGCCACGCCACGCGGGTATAGCCTGCGGGCTTGGTAAAGGGCGCGCATAGAGCAAAGAAGTTGGACGGACACGACCATTGGTCAATAGCAGGCAACCGCCGGCTGGCTAGACTGTCCATTGAGAAGACTGAGTGTGCCCCCTGCGGGGCGAAAGGAGGCCCGGATGAGCCTTGCAACAACGATTTTCCTGTTAATCTGCGGTTGGTTGTCGGTTGCCGGCGCCATGTTGTGGGGAGTGCTGCGGATTACCCGCCGGCACCACCATCCCCACGTCAAACCCGCTTCGCCCACCAAACCTCACAAGGCGGCGATGCACCACGCCTAGCCAGGCATGCAGTTGAAGTCCTGAGTGGCCGCAACTTCCTTGCCGTGGCCATCCTCCAGGGACGCGCGCACGGTGGTGCCCAGGCTGGATTCCGTCAGCGTGTAATGTTCGCCCGCCTTGAAATGCTTGTACTCGACCTGGCCCTGGCAGTCCTGTTGGTTGTCGTCACCGGGTTCCTCCTCGAATAACGTCACGTCCAGGCGATGGTCTCCCGGTGCCACTTCAAAAAAACGTCCGTCATCGACACGCTTGCCGTCTAAGCGCTCAGCCATCAGAGCGTTCAGGGTGTCTTCCTTCAAGCCAATCCACGCTTCGCTCGGGTCGGCCTTGGAGACGGGGCCGGCGCACGCCGACAGCAGCAGCACGGCACCCAGGGCGGGAATCAACAACAAGGGTTTGAGTGACATGGCAGGGCTCCTACAAAGACGAAGTGTCCGATGGCTGCAAGCTTGGGGAACGAGCCGATGCAAGACAAATGAATCCTCGTGAAACGATCTTCAGCCCTTGCCTAAATGTTCCTTCACCTGGCTGACAGGTGGTTGCTAGGTGCGTCGCGCAAGACTTCCGGGGCTTGCAACCTTCTTTCCGGGTCGCACGCCGATCAATTTTGCCTGCCCGTCCTTCTGCTTCCCCGTGCGCGCTTCACTGATCAAGCCCGGTATCAACTTGCCTTCCGGCAGGTTCTTCCAGAAGCGGCTCGGCAAATGCCCCTCCATCACCTTGGGGTTCAACCGCGCCGGGTTGAAGATGTGGCTGTAATAGGTCAGCCACATCGCACTGTGGGGGTCCTCGACATTCTGCGCCAGTTGCCGCCATGCCTCGGGGCACTCGCGCTGGTGAACAAGCTGCTCACCGTCGTAATACACCCCGTCCAGCGGCGTGGCGATCATCCAGCGATGGCGCCCCATGCGCCCGACAAAATGCTGGCTGGCGGATTTCAGGATGTCGTGCGCCGGTTCGTGCCACGCCACGTATTGCGGCAATTCGGGGCCTGCATCCGCGGGTAAGGCGACAAAGCGCACAAACGCATGCAGGTGGTGCGCTTCACGGCTGACCTGCTTGATCCGCCGCTGCAACTCACTGCCCAGCTTGTCCCCCGCCAGCATTGCCGTACGGTCGCCATGGCTGACGCGCCACAACACTTCGTACAACAGGCTCCAGCGCTGGTCGCCGTGATAACAGGCGGCCGATTCCAGCAGTTCCAACAAGGCCTTGGGCACCCGTGTCCGGAACGGCCCCAGCCCTTCGGGAAGGGGCTGGTCGGTGGCAAACAGATCCGCCACCTCGGCTTCGCCCCAGCTCACCTGGCTGGGGTCGACCTGATGACTGAGCAACCAGCGCGCCTGCTCGCGCCAGGTGCTGAACAGGTTGCCGCATTCCAGGCTGATCATCCCCACAACCCCATCTGCTGCGGTGCCGGGCGGTCGCGCAATTGCTCTCGCAGCAATACGCTGGTGCTTTCGGCCTGTTGCGGGTGGTAGTCACTGGTGATGAAGAACGGCTTGGCCTTGACCAGTACGCAGCGCATGCGTGCCAAGTCTTCGAAGCGGATCTTGCGCTCGCGGCGCAGGTCCACCAGGCGCTGGGTGGTGCGCAGGCCAATGCCCGGAATACGCGCGATCAAGGTCGGCTCGGCGCGGTTCAGGTCCAGGGGGAACACCTCGCGGTGTTCCAAGGCCCAGGCCAGCTTGGGGTCGATATCCAGCGCCAGGTGGCCGGGGCCCTGGAACAGTTCGTTGGCGCTGAAGCCGTAGCTGCGCAACAGGAAGTCGGCCTGGTACAAGCGGTGCTCGCGCATCAGCGGCGGTGCCGCCAGGGGCACGCTTTTCGGGCTATTGGGAATGGGACTGAACGCCGAGTAATACACGCGCCGTAGCTTGAAGTTGCCGTATAACGCCTCGGCGCCATGGAGGATGGTGCTGTCGTCGGTGTCGTCGGCGCGACGATCATCTGCGTGCTCTGCCCGGCCGGCGCGAAACGCGGCGCGCGGGGTTCGTTGAGCACCGTCTGCTCGCCGGTGTAGATGGTGTGCATGGCCTGCTTGATCGAGACGATCTGTTTTTCCGGCGCCAGGGTCTGCAGGCTGGCCTCGGTGGGCAGTTCGATGTTGACGCTCAGGCGGTCGGCATAACGCCCGGCTTCGGCGATCAGCGCCGGGTCCGCGTCGGGAATGGTCTTGAGGTGGATATACCCGCGAAAGTCATGCTCTTCGCGCAACAGTTTGGCGACCCGCACCAACTGCTCCATGGTGTAGTCGGACGAACGGATGATGCCGGAGCTGAGAAACAGCCCGCTGACGCAATTGCGCCGGTAGAAATCCAGGGTCAGGGTGACCACCTCCTCCGGGCTGAAACGCGCACGGGGCACGTCGCTGGAGCGGCGGTTGACGCAGTATTGGCAGTCGTAGAGACAGAAGTTGGTGAGCAGCACCTTGAGCAACGACACGCAACGCCCATCCGGCGTATAGCTGTGGCAGATGCCCATGCCATCGGTGGAACCCAGCCCCGCCTTGCCCTCGGAGCTGCGCTTGGGCGCGCCGCTGCTGGCGCACGAGGCGTCGTACTTGGCGGCGTCGGCGAGGATGCTGAGTTTTTCGATCAACTGCATGAGGGCTACCGATACTGGTTTTTTGTACAGTATCAGCCCACCCTCCGGCTCACAAGCGCAGTTGGTCAGCTCGCGGTAGCGAACAACCGGTCCTGCACCGAGCGGCCCTGGCCACGCCCACGGTCCAGTGCATACAACGACGCCGCAATTTCATCCGCCCGGATCGGCAGCACCGACAGCAAGGTATCGCTCAAGCCGTGGCTGGCCTGGCTGAACCCCTGGATGTAGATACCGGCGTTGCAACGCTCATCGGTGACGATGCGGTAGTCACGCGCCACTTCAAAATCGCCCAGGTAGGCTTCCAGCGGCGCCAGCAAGGCGCGGTGCGTCTGGCGCTCGTAGCCGGTCGCCAGGATCACCGCATCATAGTGATTGACGCTGGTTTCCCCGCTGGCGTTGTTGCGCAGCGCCAATTCGATGCCCAGCGGGCCGGGCGTGGCCTTCTCGACCACGGTCATGGTACGGAACGCCTGGCGGGCGATGCCGGAAACTTTCTGACGGTAGAAGATCCCGTAGATACGCTCGATCAGGTCCAGGTCCACCACCGAATAGTTGGTGTTCTGGTACTCGGCGACCAGGCGCTCGCGTTCGGCGCCCTCCTGCTGGAACACCAGGTCGGTAAAGGCCGGCGAGAACACTTCGTTGACGAACGGGCTGTCATCGGCGGGCTTGAGCGCCGACCCGCGCAGGATCATGTCGACCTGCACCGACGGGAAATTGTCGTTGAGGTCGATAAAGGCTTCGGCCGCGCTCTGGCCACCGCCGATGATGGCGATACGCATGGCCTTGCCCTCGACACACGGCTGCGAGGCCAGGCGCTCCAGGTATTGCGAATGATGGAACACCCGCTTGTCGCCCTTGAGCGCCTTGAACGCCTCGGGAATGCGCGGCGTGCCGCCGGCGCTGACCACCACCGACCGGGTGGTGCGCACATGCTGCTCGCCCAGCGCATCGCGGGAAATCACGCGCAGCGCTTCAACCTGCTGCTGATGCAGGATCGGCTCGATGGCCAGCACCTCCTCACCATAGCGCGACTGGGCCTGGAACTGCCCGGCCACCCAGCGCAGGTAGTCGTTGTACTCCATGCGGCACGGGTAGAAGGTGCCCAGGTTGATGAAGTCCACCAGGCGGTCATGGGCCTTGAGGTAATTGACGAAGGAATACGGGCTGGTGGGGTTGCGCAGGGTCACCAGGTCCTTGAGGAAGGAAATCTGCAGTTCGCTCTGGGTCACCAGGGTATTGCCGTGCCAGCGGTAGTCGGCCTGTTTGTCGAGAAACAACACGTCCAGTTTGCCCTGGGCCTTTTCGCGCTCCTGCAGGGCGATGGCCAACGCCAGGTTCGAAGGGCCGAAACCGATACCGATCAGGTCGTGAACCGCGGGCGAAGCAATTGCCTGTGTCATTCCAGTGTCCTCTGGATAAGCCCCTTGGCGGTGGGGCGGGAATACCTTCAAAACCTGCACAACAGGTCATGTGTTGATAGGAAACGAGGACAGTGAAATAAAATTTAACTAACAGCCGGTCAGCAGGCTTCCCACTCGCGCATCCGCACCCGGCAGTGCTTCATGGCGTTGACGATGTGTTTCTCTACCAGGGCTCGGGAAATACACAGGCGCTGCGCGATCTGCTGGTGGGTCAGGCCTTCGAGTTTTCGCAGCAGAAAGCTGTCGCGGCAGGCTGGCGACAGCTCGGCCAAGGCACGTTCGAGCAGTTCCAGGCGCTGGCCATGGTCGTGCTGGGTGTGCGGCGAACTGATGGCAAAGCGCTCTTCGGCGTCAAGCACGTCCAGCGGTTCGACCTGGCGCAAGGCGTTGCGGCGATGACCGTCGATCACCAGGTTGAGGGCGGTGCGGTACAAAAAGGCGCGGGGTTGGTCGATGGGGGTCTGGCTGGAACGTTCCAGCACCCGGACATAAGCGTCATGCACCACATCTTCGGCCACCTGACGGTTGCCCAGCTTGGCGTTGAGGAAACACACCAGCTCGCGATAGTAGTTTTCCAACATGACTCCCGACCGCCGAGTGGCGGCATTAGGCCCTTGGGTGCGAAAGAAGACAGCGTTTACGTAATGGCAGATTGGCCACATGCAATTTATAGTAATTCTCATCTACTTTTAAGCACACTTGCATCAATGGACGATTATTTTTCTTCAAGGGAGCTGTAACCGCTTGTGTAACCGCCTAAATCTGCACGCAATGCCCTCGTTTACTTGTCAGCTCCCCGCAACCGCGGTCCGAACTTTCCTGGCTGGAACCAAAGCATGAAACGCCCTCGACCTGCCGACGCGCCCTGCTGGCTATCGCGTGCCTGCTCCCCCTCATCGCCATCGCGGCCTGGCAGGTGCTGCCGCCGGGGCGTGACGCGCTCACCACCGTGACGGTCAGCCGCGGCAACATCGAAAACAGCGTGACCGCCTTGGGCACCCTGCAACCACGCCGCTACGTGGACGTGGGCGCCCAGGCATCCGGGCAGATCCGCAAGATCCACGTCGAGGCCGGCGACCAGGTCCGCGAAGGCCAGTTGCTGGTGGAGATCGACCCCTCCACGCAACAAGCCAAGCTCGACGCCAGCCGCTACGCCATCGAGAATCTCGGCGCCCAGTTGCAGGAACAGAAGGCCCAGCACGCACTGGCCCGCCAGAAGTACCAGCGCCAGCAACGCTTGGCCGCCGGCAACGCCACCCGCGAGGAAGATGTACAAACCGCCAGCGCGGAACTCAAAGCCACCCAGGCCCGGATCGACATGTTCCAGGCGCAGATCCGCCAGGCACGGGCCAGCCTGCGCAGCGACGAAGCGGAACTGGGCTACACGCGCATCTACGCGCCGATGGCCGGCACCGTCGTGGCGGTGGACGCACGGGTCGGCCAGACCCTCAATGCGCAGCAGCAGACGCCGCTGATCCTGCGCATCGCCAAATTGTCGCCAATGACCGTGTGGGCTGAAGTTTCGGAAGCCGATATCGGCCACGTCAAACCCGGCATGCCCGCGTATTTCACCACCTTAAGCGGCGGCAACCGGCGCTGGACCAGCACCGTGCGCCAGATCCTGCCGATCCCGCCCAAGCCGTTGAACGAAACCCAGGGCAGCGGCAGCCCCAACAGTTCCAGTAAAAGCGGCAGTGGCCGCGTGGTGCTGTACACCGTGCTGCTGGACGTGGACAACAGCGACAACGCACTGATGGCCGAGATGACCACCCAGGTGTTTTTCGTCGCCAGCCAGGTCAACGATGCCCTTACCGCACCGGTGGCCGCGCTGCAGGGCAGCGCCGACCGCCAGATCGCACGGGTCGTGGCCAAGAACGGGCGCATCGAGGAACGCCACGTACAACTGGGCATCAGCGACCGGCTGCGCGTCCAGGTGCTCGATGGCCTGCACGAAGGCGATCAACTGCTGATCGGCCCGGCCGACGGCAACGGGGGTTGAGTTGACCACGCCGCTGATCGAACTCAAGAACATCCGCAAATCCTACGGCGGCGGCGACAGCCCGCAGGTCGACGTATTGCGCGGCATCGACCTGTCGATCCATGCCGGGGAATTCGTCGCCATCGTCGGTGCCTCGGGCTCGGGCAAGTCGACCTTGATGAATATCCTTGGCTGCCTCGACCGCCCCAGCCTGGGCGAGTACCTGTTCGCCGGGGAAAACGTCGCCCACCTGGACAGCGATGAGCTGGCCTGGCTGCGCCGCGAAGCCTTCGGCTTTGTGTTCCAGGGCTACCACCTGATCCCCTCGGGCTCGGCCCAGGAAAACGTCGAAATGCCGGCGATCTATGCCGGCATCAGCGCCGCCGAGCGCCACGCCCGCGCCAGCGCCCTGCTCACCCGCCTTGGCCTGGCCGAACGTACCGGCAACCGTCCGCACCAGCTTTCCGGCGGCCAGCAGCAGCGGGTGTCCATTGCCCGCGCGTTGATGAACGGCGGCCACATCATCCTGGCCGACGAACCCACCGGCGCCCTCGACAGCCACAGTGGCGCCGAGGTCATGGCCTTGCTGGACGAACTGGCAGGCCAGGGCCACGTGGTGATCCTGATCACCCACGACCGCGAAGTGGCGGCGCGGGCCAATCGCATCATCGAGATTCGCGACGGCCTGATCATCAGCGACTCGGCCGATGGCAGCGATACCGCAGCGGCGTCGGCGAACGGTGCGCTGCAAGCCGTGGACCTGCGTCAGCGCCTGGCCGACGCGCCGAGCACAACGGCGCGTGGAAAGCCGAACTGGTGGACGCGGTACAGGCGGCCTGGCGCGTGATGTGGATCAACCGCTTCCGCACCGCGCTGACCCTGCTGGGCATCATCATCGGCGTGGCGTCGGTGGTGGTGATGCTGGCGGTGGGCGAAGGCAGCAAGCGCCAGGTCATGGCGCAAATGGGCGCGTTCGGTTCCAACATCATCTACCTCAGCGGCTCGTCGCCCAACCCGCGTACGCCGCCGGGTATCGTCACCCTCGGGGACGTGCACGCACTGGCGCGCTGCCCCAGGTGCAGCGCATCATGCCAGTCAACGGCAGCGAGGCCGGGGTGCGATTCGGCAATGTCGACTACATGGCCTACGTGGGCGGCAATGACACCCACTTCCCGCTGATTTTCAACTGGCCGGTGGTCGAGGGCAATTACTTCACGGCCGAGGACGAGCGCGCCGCCGCCACGGTGGCGGTGATCGGGCATCGGGTTCGCGAGAAGCTGTTCAAGGGCGAGGTCGACCCCATCGGCCAGTACATCCTGATCGAGAACGTGCCCTTCCAGGTGATCGGCGTGCTGGCGGAAAAAGGCGCCAGCTCCGGCAATAAAGACAGCGACGACCGCATTGCCATCCCCTACACCGCCGCCAGCGTGCGCCTGTTCGGCAGTTACAACCCCGAATACGTGGTGATCGCGGCGGCCGACGCGCGCAAGGTCCGCGAGGCCGAGCTGGCCATCGACCAGCTGATGCAGCGGTTGCACAACGGCAAGCGTGATTACGAGCTGACCAACAACGCGGCCATGATCCAGGCCGAAGCGAGCACGCAGAACACGCTGTCGCTGATGCTCGGTTCGATCGCGGCGATCTCCCTGCTGGTGGGCGGTATCGGCGTGATGAATATCATGCTGATGACCGTGCGCGAGCGGACCCGTGAAATCGGTATCCGCATGGCTACCGGGGCACGCCAGCGCGACATCCTGCGCCAATTCCTGACGGAAGCGGTGATGCTGTCGGTGGTCGGCGGCCTGTGCGGCATCGCCCTGGCCCTGCTGGTGGGCGGCGTGCTGGTGCTGGCCGAAGTGGCGGTGCAGTTTTCCCTGGTGGCGATGCTGGGCGCGTTCGGTTGTGCTCTGGTCACCGGTGTCGTATTCGGCTTCATGCCGGCCCGTAAAGCTGCCCGGCTCGATCCGGTTAAGGCGTTGACCCGTGAATAAACGATCCCTCTGCGTGCCCGGTCTGTGTGTGCTGCTCAGCGCCTGCGCCAGCAACCCGCCCGCCCTAGACAGCGGCATCGCAGCGCCAGCCGCCTGGCAATATGCCGAGCGCGACGCCGCCCAGGCCATCAACCGGCAATGGTGGACGCAATTCGGCAGCCCACGGTTGAACCGTCTGGTCGACGTGGCTCGGCGCGGCAGTTTCGACGTGGCCGCCGCCACCGCCCGCGTGCGTCAAGCTCAAGCCAGTGCGGTGATCGCCGGCGCGCCGTTGTTGCCAGAGGTCAAGTTCAACCTCACCACCCGCCATCAGAAATTGCTCAGCGGCCCGGGGGGACCGGACCTGGATGCCTCACAAAGCGACGAAGCCGTCGACAACTTCGGCGCCAACCTCACGGCCAGCTATGAAGTGGATTTCTGGGGCGGCCGCGCCGCTGCCCGCGACAGCGCCCTGCACAGCCTGCGCGCCAGCGAATTCGACCAGGCGACCGTGGAACTGACCCTGCTCGGCAGCGTGGCCGACCGCTACGCGCAAACCCTGGCCGCCCAGCAGCGCGAGCAGATCGCCGCGCTGAACCTGGCCAATGCGCGCAACGTGCTCGACCTGGTGCAAACCCGCTATGACGCAGGCTCCGCCACCGCGCTGGAACTGGCCCAGCAAAAAAGCCTGGTGGCCGGCCAGCAGCGCCAACTGCCGCTGATCAAGCAACTGGCCGAAGAATCGCGGATCACCCTGGCCGCCCTCCTCGGCCAGCCCGGTGCAGGCCCTGGAACTCGCGCCGAGCCCTTTGCGGCGCTGACCTGGCCGACCATCGGCGCCG
>JAFHKH010000444.1 GCA_016937595.1 Pseudomonas cedrina subsp. fulgida
GGCTCGACAGCTCCCACACCGGAGCTGCTTTGCTCTGCAAACCGAGCCCCTTGCCGCTGAACGAAGCGCCCCTCATCGCAGTCCGAACACCATCAACCCGGCCAAGAACCTGCCCCATGCCTCTACGCCCCGCTGTCCTCGCAACCTTCTTCAGCCTGGCCGCCAGTACAAGCGCCGTCGCCGAGGAGCCCTTGCGCCTGGAAAACCTGAAACGCTGTGGCGACCTGTTGGAAAACCGCCAGCAGGACTGGTGCCTGAAGGTACGCGGGCTGGGGGAGGCAACGCCGCACTTGAAACTGGCCGGCAAGGCGCTGCCGTCGGATGCACTGCAACGCAACGGCAACCAGTTGCGCCTGCGCCTGGACAGCGCGCAGCACCAAAGCGGCCCGCTCTGGCTCGAAGACGGCGCTCGCCAAAGCAACGCCGCCTGGCTGACCCTGCGCAACAGCCACGTGGTCGCAGCCACGCCAAGCGAAGTGGCGAAGAACATGGACGGCCTGACCACCTACGTCGACCTGGTCAGCGTGCTGATCGAAGAAGACCACGACGGCCGCCGGGAAGCCGAGCGCCTGGCCCATAAATACGGGGCCACGGTGGTCGGCAGTATCGCGCCGTTGAACCTGTTCCAACTGCGCCTGCCGGCCAAGGACCTGGTTCAGCGGGATGCCCTGGTGCTGCGCCTGGGCAGTGAAACCAGTGTGGATGCGGTGGTGATCGAAGAGTCGGACGCCGAAGAATCCGAGCACGCCGCGACGCCTCCCCAGGCACCGAGCAAACCCGCGGCGGACTCTGATGAATGGGCGGCCAACCGTTTTCTCGACGCGATCACCTACTACCAGCGCCGGATTCCGGGGCGGCACGCGCCGATTGTGCCGCAGCCGATGCGGGTGGGCGTGATCGAGCGCGGCGTGGATTTCGACACCGCGGATTTTGCTGATTACCTGGGCGACTGTGCGCCCAAGCGCACCTGCGTTTACGCACGCGAAACGTCTGCTCCGGACGGGCATGGCACCACCGTGGCCGGGATTCTGGCGGCGAAGTGGGACGATGGCGGCAACACCGGCTTGCTGCGGGGCCTTGATAAAGCCAGCGGTGGTTTCGATGTGATTGTCGACCGCAATTCCGATGCCGGCATTACGGCCAATATCGCCGCATCGGTCAACCTGGTGGAAGACGGTGTGCGCGTACTCAACTGGAGTTGGGGGATTCATCGCGTCGGCGCCAAGGACGTCAACGGCGATGAGGTGGATTCGCTGCTGCGCTCGGGTATCGCCATGAGCGGGTATGAGGAATTGCTGGAGGAGTTTTTCCTGTGGCTGCGCAAAGAGCATCCAGACGTGATCGTGGTGAATTCCGCAGGCAACGGCTCGGCGTTTTCCGGTACGGATGACTACCGCCTGCCCTCCTCCTTTATCACTGAGCAATTGCTGGTGGTCGGCGGGCATCAGCGCAATGAACGCGGCGGGCTTGCCATTGATGACCCGGCTTACGCAGTCACCCGCAGCTCTTCGAACGTGGACATGCGCGTGGACATCACTGCCGCAGCCTGCGCCCATGCGTCGACGGTAAAGGCTGGTGAGGAAGGCGCGGTGCATTGCGGCACGTCCTACGCCACGCCGATGGTGGCGGGGTTGCTGGCGGCGATGCTGTCGATCAACCCGCAGCTGCAGCCCGAGCAATTGCGTATGTTGCTGCGCCGCAGTGCGCTGAGCATCGGTGACAACAATGACTTCGAACGCAGCGACGCGCAGGACCTGACCGCGCCGATCCTGCCGTCGGAGCGCAACTATCAGCTCAACGACAAGGACGTGGGCCGTTCGGCGCGGTTGGATATGCACAAGGCGCTGGATCTGGCCGTGCAAAGCAGGACGCGCGTGCGTTGAGGCGGGCTTCAGCCATGAATCGGTAACGCCACCCCGAACAGCACAAAAAAACCACCGCAGGTTTTATTGAACCGTCGCCCGGTTCGCGCCAGCCACGGCCTGACCTTGTGCGCCGCGCTGGCGACCATGTACTCAACGAAAAACTCGACGACGGCGTAGGTCAGCGCGATCGCAGCCGTCTGCGCGACGAGGCTGCGGTGCGGGTCCAGGAAGGGTGGAATAAACGCGGTAAACAGCAGCAGCGCCTTGGGGTTTGAAATGGCTGATACCAGCCCTTGGCGGAACAGCGCCCAATGTTGCAGGCCGGTCGACGTGGGGACGTCGAGGTTGATGGGGGCCGAGCGCCAAAGGCCCAGGCCCAGCCAGATCAGGTAGAGCCCGCCAGCAATTTTCAAGGCCATGAACCAGGTGGCGGACGCCTGGATCAAAGCGCCCAGGCCCAATGCGCACAGAGTCAGCACCATGGCGAAACCGAGCACGCCACCGGTGATGGTGAACAGTGTTCTGCGGCTGCCGTGAATCGCGCCATGGGTCAGCGCCAATAACGCGTTCGGGCCCGGCACCACCGCAATGCCGCAGCAGGTCAACAGGTAGAGCAACCAGGTATCGAATGGCATGATCAGGTCCGCAAGGGCGTGGTTCAGGCCCGTATCTTGCGCATTAACAATGGTCATGAAAAGCGCATAATCCACGTCTCAGCCATTCGATTAACGAATAAAGGTACGCGCAATGTCCTCCAGCGATTTGCAGATCGATTGGCTCAAATGCTTTGTGGCCGTGGTGGACGCCGGCTCGCTGTCGGGCGCCGCCCACGAGGTCAACCGATCGCAGTCCGCTGTGAGCATGCAGATGAAGAAACTGGAGAACGCCCTGGGCCGGCAGTTGTTGAACCGGGGCCCCAGGCACCTTCAACTGACCGATGACGGCCAGACGCTGTTGGGCTACGCCCGTCGCATGCTCGCATTGCACGCCGAGACCCAGGCGGCGTTTCATGGTGAAGCGTTGACCGGGCGCATCCGCCTTGGCGTCGCCGAAGACTACGCAGCCAGCTACCTCACGCCGGTGCTGAAACGGTTTGCGCCGCGCTATGCCGGTGTGGACATAGAGCTGACCTGTGAGCAATCGACCACGCTGATCCCGCGGGTGCGCAGCGGCGACCTGGACCTTGCGCTGGTGTCCAGGGACTCGCCGCACACCGGGACGTTCCTGTTCAAGGAGCCCATGGTGTGGGTGGGTTCAGCGCAGTTCGAACTGTGGCGGCGGGACCCGCTGCCGATTGCCGTCTACGAGAGCGAAAGCCTGGCTCGGCGCTATGCGGTGCATTCACTGGCGCAACAGGGCCGCCAATTCAAGGTGGTGTACAACAGCTCCAGCCTGGCGGGCCAAGTGGCCGCGGTAGAGGGCGGCCTGGCGATTGCCGCGATCACACAGTGCACCGTGCAGGCCTCGCTTCAGGTCTTGGGCAGCGAACACGGCTTGGGCAATATCGAGCCGATGGAAGTGTCGATTTTGCGTAGCCGTGCTTCTCGCGGGTCCAAGGCGGTCGATAGCCTGCATGGGTTTATCATCAATGCGCTCAGAGAAAACGATGCGATACAGGCGTTGCGGCTTACGGGAGCACCGAGGTGATCCCTTCGCAGCCTCGCCAAGGCTCGACAGCTCCCACAGGGGATCTGCGGCGTCGGTGGAATTTCGGTTGTACCGGCGAACGCAGTGTTCAGCCACAACCACGATCAAATGTGGGAGCTGTCGAGCCCCAGCGAGGCTGCGAAGGCGGCG
>JAFHKH010000445.1 GCA_016937595.1 Pseudomonas cedrina subsp. fulgida
AATGCGGTGGGTCAGTTAACACATCTGTGACTGACGCCCCGCCTTCGCGAGCAAGTCCGCTCCCACATTGAATTGAGTTGTGTCAGGGGGTCAGGCCGCGACGGGCATGCGGCTGGTGTGCCAGATCAACACCTTGCTCACCCGGTTGCCTCGGTCTCGAGGATTTCCAGGCGATAGCGGCCGATCTTCAGGCACACCGCGCAATCGGGGATGGTTTCCAGCGCCTCGGTCACCAGGCCATTGAGGGTCTTGGGTCCGTCGCTGGGCAGGTGCCAGTTCAGGCTCTTGTTCAGGTCACGGATCGAGGCGGCACCGTCGATGATGTAGCGGCCATCGGGTTGCGCCTCGATATGCGGATTGTCGCCGCTCTGCTCGCTTTCGAATTCACCGACGATTTCTTCGAGGATGTCTTCCAGGGTCACGATGCCGAGCACTTCGCCGTATTCGTCCACCACCATGCCCAGGCGTCGCTGCTGCTTGTGAAAGTTCAGCAGTTGCAATTGCAGGGGCGTGCTTTCGGGGACGAAGTACGGGTCGTGGCAGGCGGCGAGCAACGCTTCCTTGGTCAGGCTGGCATCGACCAGCAGGTGCTGGATCTGCCGGGTGTTGAGCACGGCCTGGACTTGGTTGATATCACTGTGGAACACCGGCAGGCGCGTGCGCTGGGACAGGCGCAGTTGCTCGACGATCGCCTCGACCGAGTCATCCAGGTTGATGCCGTCGACTTCGCTGCGCGGCACCAGGATGTCGTTGACCGTGATGTTGTCCAGCGCGTGGATGCCGGGCATGCCGGGGGCGCGATCTTCGTCGGGTTCGGTCTCGGGTTCGTCGTCGTGGTCGGGCAGCGGTTCGTCGCTCTTTTTCACCACGCCGGATTTGCGTGCGAACGGGCGCAGCAGCAACAGACTGATGCCATTGAGCAGCCAGGCCAGCGGGTAGAGGATTTTCAACGGCACGCCCAACAGCGTATTGCCGAAGCCCAGCACCGCTTGCGGATGGCGTACGGCGAGGGCGCGGGGCAGGTAGTCGGCGAGTATCAGCAGGAGTGCGCAGGAGATCAGCCAGCCGAGCCACGGCCCGTTCTGCGCCCAGGCATAAATCGCCAGCAGGGTGCAGAGGATGACCACGGCGGCGCGACAAAGGCTGTTGCACAGGATCAAGCTATGGCGCGGGAAGCTCAGGCGGGCGGCAGCCTTGTCGCCCTGGCGAGTGCCAGGACGCAAGGCCAGCACGTGTTGCTGCGCGGCTTCGATGGCGGTAAACAGCGCGGCCCATAACACCAGCAGGGCGATTACTGCGAGCATCGGCTCCAGGGGCAAGTTATCCATGATCGCTGCTCGTCAGATATGCAGGATGTATTCGCGGACCAGCTTGCTGCCGAAATAAGCCAGCATCAGCAGGCAGAAGCCGGCCAGGGTCCAGCGGATCGCCTTGTGCCCACGCCAGCCGAGGCGGTTGCGGCCCCACAGCAGTACGCTGAACACCACCCAGGCCAGGCACGCCAGCAAGGTTTTATGCACCAGGTGCTGGGCGAACAGGTTTTCGACGAACAGCCAGCCGGAGATCAACGACAGCGAGAGCAGCGTCCAGCCGGCCCACAGGAAACCGAACAGCAGGCTTTCCATGGTTTGCAGTGGCGGGAAGTTCTTGATCAGCCCGGACGGATGCTTGTGCTTGAGCTGGTGGTCCTGCAGCAGCAGGAGCAGGGCCTGGAACACCGCAATGGTGAACATCCCGTAGGCCAGGATCGACAGCAGGATATGCCCGAGGATGCCCGGTTCTTCGTCGATCACCTGCACGGTGCCGGTGGGGGGCGAAATGCGCCAGCAGCACTGTCAGCATGCCCAGCGGGAACAGCAGCACCAGCAGGTTCTCGACGGGAATGCGGTAGCAGGCCAACAGGGTCAGGGCGATGACGGCGGCCGCAATCAGGCTGGCGGCGCTGAAAAAATCCAGGCCCAGGCCGACGGGGGTCATCAGGTGGGTAAACAGGCTGGCGGCGTGGGCCAGCAGGGCGAGGACGCCCAGGCCGACCAGCAGGCGTTTGTCCGCCTTGGTGCCTTGGGCCAGACGAGTGCCCTGATAAAGAGTCGCAGCGGCATACAAAATGGCGGCGGCGAGGCTGGGTAGCAAACTGGGTGACAAAGGGAGCATAAATCCTGATAGGCAAGCCCGAAAGGCGCTGAGTTTGGCATACCCAGGCCGTGCACGAAAGACTCCCGGGCCAGACAGCGGGTGTGCATGGGCGCAGTCTTCGCTATAATCCGCGACCTGCCCACGCCGCAGGCTCGCCGAGCGCTGTTTTTAATAGCGATTTACCACAGCCTGGGCCGCCATTACCTCGGTCTATCACAGGGCCTGAAAGGATCGCGCATGTTTGAAAACCTGACTGACCGTCTCTCGCAGACGCTGCGCCATGTCACCGGCAAGGCCAAGCTGACCGAGGACAATATTAAAGACACCCTGCGTGAAGTGCGCATGGCGTTGCTGGAAGCCGACGTGGCCTTGCCGGTGGTGAAGGACTTCGTCAACTCGGTCAAAGAGCGCGCGGTGGGCACCGAAGTGTCCCGCAGCCTGACCCCGGGCCAGGCCTTCGTGAAGATCGTCCAGGCCGAACTCGAAAGCCTGATGGGCGCGGCCAACGAAGATTTGAACCTCAGCGCCGTGCCGCCGGCCGTCGTGCTGATGGCCGGTCTGCAAGGCGCGGGCAAGACCACCACCGCCGGCAAGCTCGCGCGCTTCCTTAAGGAGCGCAAGAAGAAGTCGGTAATGGTCGTGTCGGCCGACGTTTACCGCCCGGCCGCCATCAAGCAGCTGGAAATGCTCGCCGGCGAAGTGGGCGTGACCTTCTTCCCGTCCGACCTGAGCCAGAAGCCGGTCGACATCGCCAGCGCGGCTATTAAAGAAGCCAAACTCAAGTTCATCGACGTGGTGATCGTCGATACCGCCGGTCGCCTGCACATCGATGAAGAAATGATGGGCGAGATCAAGGCGCTGCACGCCGCGATCAACCCGGTCGAGACGCTGTTCGTGGTCGACGCCATGACCGGCCAGGATGCCGCCAACACCGCCAAGGCCTTCGGCGATGCACTGCCGCTGACCGGCGTGATCCTCACCAAGGTCGACGGCGACGCCCGTGGCGGTGCTGCGCTGTCGGTCCGTGCCATCACCGGCAAGCCGATCAAGTTCATCGGCATGGGCGAGAAGAGCGATGCGCTCGAGCCGTTCCACCCGGAGCGTATCGCCTCGCGCATCCTCGGCATGGGCGACGTGCTCAGCCTGATCGAACAGGCCGAAGCGACCCTCGACAAGGACAAGGCGGATAAACTCGCCAAGAAACTGAAGAAGGGCAAGGGCTTCGACCTCGAAGACTTCCGTGACCAGTTGCAACAAATGAAGAATATGGGCGGCCTAGGCGGCCTGATGGACAAGCTGCCGAACATCGGCGGTGTGAACCTGGCGCAAATGGGCAACGCCCAGGGCGCGGCAGAGAAGCAGTTCAAGCAGATGGAAGCCATCATCAACTCCATGACCCCGGCCGAGCGCCGCGACCCTGAGCTGATCAGCGGTTCGCGCAAACGTCGGATCGCCATGGGCTCCGGCACTCAGGTGCAGGACATCGGGCGCTTGATCAAGCAGCACAAGCAGATGCAGAAGATGATGAAGAAATTCTCCGCCAAGGGCGGAATGGCCAAGATGATGCGTGGCATGGGCGGTATGTTGCCCGGCGGCGGCATGCCGAAAATGTAAAGTATTCGAGCGCAGGCCCGGCTTGCGCTCCGACCCACAGGGATGTGGGATCTCCAGCAAACCCGCCGTTGGCGGGGGCTGACCTGCCGTTTTAACCGACGGCTCTATAGCAGATCTGAACCGCACGCCCATAGGCGCCGGAAAAAGACATTTGCAAAAGTCCGGATATTCCTTAGAATATGCGGCCTTTCGGGCACCTATGCCCGCTGTGCATTTAGATTTGCAGCACCGACTACAGGAACGATGTTCACATGCTAACAATCCGTCTTGCCCTTGGCGGCTCCAAAAAGCGCCCGTTTTACCACTTGACCGTAACCGACAGCCGCAACCCGCGCGACGGTTCGCACAAGGAACAGGTTGGCTTCTTCAACCCTGTTGCTCGTGGTCAGGAAGTTCGTCTGTCCGTGAACCAAGAGCGCGTAGCCTACTGGCTGAGCGTGGGTGCACAGCCATCCGAGCGCGTTGCAAAGTTGTTGAAGGACTCGGCTAAGGCCGCAGCCTGAGCAATATGAACGCGACGCCAACTGTTGCTGATGATTTGATCGTTATCGGCAAGATTTACTCTGTTCATGGCGTTCGCGGCGAAGTGAAGGTGTATTCCTTTACTGATCCGACTGAAAACCTGTTGCAGTACAAAACCTGGACGCTCAAGCGCGAGGGTAGTGTGAAACAGGTCGAGCTGGTCAGTGGACGCGGGAGCGATAAGTTCCTGGTCGCAAAGCTCAAGGGTCTCGATGATCGTGAAGAAGCACGTCTTCTGGCTGGTTATGAGATCTGCGTGCCGCGCAACCTGTTCCCTGAATTGACCGACGGCGAGTACTACTGGTACCAGCTGGAAGGTCTGAAGGTTATTGATCAACTCGGGCAACTGTTCGGGAAAATCGATCATCTTCTGGAAACCGGCGCCAATGATGTAATGGTGGTCAAGCCTTGCGCTGGCAGCCTGGATGATCGCGAACGCCTGTTGCCTTATACGAAGCAATGCGTGTTGGCTGTTGACCTGGAAGCGGGTGAGATGAAGGTGGAATGGGACGCGGACTTCTAAGCGTGGCTAATTTGCGCATTGAAGTGATCAGTTTGTTTCCCGAGATGTTTTCCGCCATCAGCAAGTACGGCATCACCAGTCGGGCGGTGAAACAGGGGCTGTTGCAGCTCACCTGTTGGAACCCGCGAGACTACACGACGGATCGGCATCACACTGTGGACGATCGCCCATTTGGCGGTGGACCGGGCATGGTGATGAAGATCAAGCCCCTGGAAGACGCGTTGGTTCAGGCCAAGGCCGCCGCCGGGGAGAAGGCGAAGGTGATTTACCTGTCCCCTCAAGGCCGCCAGCTGAAACAGGCTGGGGTGCGCGAACTGGCGAATGAGGATGCATTGATCCTGATTGCCGGTCGCTATGAAGGCATTGACGAGCGCTTTATTGAGGCTCATGTCGATGAAGAGTGGTCGATTGGGGACTATGTATTGTCTGGCGGCGAGCTGCCGGCGATGGTCCTGATAGATGCGGTTACACGACTGCTGCCTGGAGCTTTAGGGCATGCGGACTCCGCGGAGGAAGACTCCTTCACGGATGGTTTGCTGGATTGCCCGCACTACACCCGACCGGAGGTGTATGCGGATCAGCGTGTTCCCGACGTATTGCTAAGTGGCAATCACGCACACATCCGGCGTTGGCGTTTACAGCAGTCCCTTGGTCGGACCTATGAACGACGCGCCGATCTTCTGGATAGCCGCTCGCTTTCTGGAGAAGAGAAGAAGCTGCTCGAGGAATACATCCTCGCGCGGGACGATAGTTAACAACGTATCGATGGTAGGTCCATTGACTTACCTTAGGAGCACAGCATGACTAACAAAATCATCCTTGCACTCGAAGCAGAGCAGATGACCAAAGAGATCCCTACCTTTGCCCCGGGCGACACCATTGTCGTTCAGGTGAAAGTGAAGGAAGGCGACCGTTCGCGTCTGCAAGCGTTCGAAGGCGTGGTAATCGCCAAGCGTAACCGTGGTGTGAACAGTGCTTTCACTGTTCGTAAAATCTCCAACGGTGTTGGCGTAGAGCGTACTTTCCAGACCTACAGCCCGCAAATTGACAGCATGGCTGTGAAACGTCGCGGTGACGTACGCAAAGCCAAGCTGTACTACCTGCGTGACCTGTCCGGTAAAGCAGCTCGCATCAAGGAAAAACTGGCTTAAGTCCAGCTTCCCGATGCAGAAAAAAAGCAGCCTGCGGGCTGCTTTTTTGTGCCTGGAATTTGTCTGTAAGCTACCAGGCATACGCGATTCCACTGTGGGAGCGGGCTTGCTCGCGAACGCGGTGTGTCAGCAAAGGCATCCGGTGACTGATTCACTGCTTTCGCGAGCAAGCCCGCTCCCACACTTGATCAAAGTTGTCAGCATAATCTGCGCGTCACACAAATCCTGTGTGGGAGCTGGCTTGCCTGCGATAGGCATAGGTATCTACACAATTTTTAGAGGCTGGCAATCTCCCTGTGGCGAGCGGGCTTGTCGCAATGCCAGTCAGTTAAGGGGGCATGCCCTCTGTAGGAGCGAGCTTGCTCGCGAAAAACGTCAACGATAACGCGTCTTTCCTAGATAAATGCGGCGCCAGTGAGTTCTTCGCGAGCAAGCTCGCTCCTACGATAGATCTCATCCGCTTAACTGATCGGCATTAGGGCTTGTCGAGTCGTCGCACCGCCCGCGCTGGGTGGCGAAGCCGCCCTAATCCAGGCGACTCGGTTCTATCTGGAACTCGGCGGTGTCTTTATTGGGGCCGCTTCGCAGCCCAGCGCGGGGCAAGCCCGCTCACTACAAGTTGCTCCTGTGCCCGGAAAAGATGTGTAGATACTTATGCTGCGATAGGATCCACCAGACACTACAGCATTCAATTTGAGCCGCCATGCCCGCCATTGACCATCCTCTGATCGACCGCTTCCTCGACGCTCTCTGGCTGGAAAAAGGCCTGTCGGACAATACGCGCCAGGCTTACCGCAGTGACTTGGCCCTGTTCAATGGTTGGCTGCAGGAGAAAAACCTCGAGCTGATCAATGCCGGCCGTGAGTTGATCCTCGATCATCTGGCCTGGCGCCTTGAGCAAAACTACAAGCCTCGCTCAACTGCGAGATTTCTCTCCGGGGTGCGTGGCTTTTATCGCTATCTGCTGCGTGAAAAGCTGATAGCGGTCGACCCGACGCTACAAATCGACATGCCACAATTAGGTAGGCCTCTTCCCAAATCTTTGTCGGAAAGTGACGTGGAGGCCTTGCTCGGCGCCCCCGACCTGAGCGAAGCCATCGGCCAGCGCGACCGCGCCATGCTGGAGGTCCTCTACGCTTGCGGCCTGCGCGTAACCGAGCTGATCAGCCTGACTCTGGAGCAAGTCAACCTGCGCCAGGGCGTGTTGCGCGTGATGGGCAAGGGCAGCAAGGAGCGGCTGGTGCCGATGGGGGAGGAGGCGATTGCGTGGGTCGAGCGCTATATGCGTGATGCCCGTCATGAGTTGCTCGCGGGGCGCCCCAGCGATGTGCTGTTCCCCAGCCAGCGGGGGGAGCAGATGACGCGCCAGACGTTCTGGCACCGCATCAAGCACCAGGCCAAGGTCGCCGGGATCGGCAAGGCGTTATCGCCCCACACGTTGCGCCATGCCTTCGCCACTCATTTGCTCAACCACGGCGCGGATCTGCGCGTGGTGCAAATGTTGCTCGGCCACAGCGATTTATCCACCACCCAGATCTACACCCATGTGGCGCGCGCGCGTTTGCAGGAAATGCACGCCAAGCACCACCCGCGCGGCTGAAAACCGCCAATTTATCCAGCCACCGGCTGCCCCGCGGCCCAACTGTGGTAGGCTTTGCCGGTTAGCAAAGGCGATGGTCCACACCCGAGTTTCCAATCGGCGTACCTGTCCCCGTCCTGCATCTGCCTTCAGGAGTTCCCATGCGCTTGACCCAGATTATTGCCGCCGCAGCGATTGCGTTGGTGTCCACCTTTGTTGTCGCCGATGACGCTGCCGAGCAGACCATCCGCAAGAGCCTGGCCAACCTGCAACTCGATACCCCGATCGAAAGCATCAGCGCCAGCCCGATGGCCGGCCTGTATGAAGTCAAGCTCAAGGGCAGCCGCGTGCTGTACGCCAGTGCCGACGGCCAGTACATCGTCCAGGGCTATCTGTTCCAGTTGAAGGACGGCAAGCCGGTCAACCTGACCGAGAAGGCCGAGCGCCTGGGCGTGTCGAAGCTGATCAACGGTATCCCCGTGGCGGAGACCGTGGTTTACCCGGCCATCGGCGAGACCAAGACCCACATCACCGTGTTCACCGACACCACCTGCCCGTACTGCCACAAGCTGCACGCTGAAGTGCCTGCGCTGAACAAGCTGGGCGTGGAAGTGCGCTACGTCGCGTTCCCGCGTCAGGGCCTGGGTTCGCCGGGTGACGAGCAGTTGCAGGCCGTATGGTGTTCGGCCGACAAGAAAGCGGCCATGGACAAGATGGTCGACGGCAAGGAAATCAAGGCGGCCAAATGCGCCAACCCGGTTTCCAAACAGTTTGCCCTCGGCCAGTCCATCGGCGTGAACGGCACGCCGGCCATCGTTTTGGCTGACGGCCAAGTGATTCCGGGCTACCAGCCGGCGCCACAAGTTGCCAAACTGGCGCTCAGTGCCAAATAAACCAGCATCGTCGAACCTTTGACGATCATGCCCGTGGACACGTCGACGGGCCATTAATTGAAAGCCGCAGTTGTGCGGCTGTTTTCCACGGCCGACCTTAGCGTCGGCGTTTCATGGGGAGTTCTTCAGTGAAACCGGTCAAAGTAGGCATCTGTGGGTTAGGGACCGTCGGTGGCGGTACCTTCAACGTACTTCAGCGTAATGCTGAGGAAATTTCCCGCCGCGCAGGCCGCGGGATTGAAGTGGCGCAAATTGCCACGCGTTCGCCAAAGCCTCACTTCGAAACGACCGGTATTGCGATTACCAACGATGTCTTCGCCGTGGCCACCAACCCTGAAATCGACATCGTCATCGAGCTGGTGGGCGGCTACACCGTGGCCCGCGAGCTGGTGCTCAAGGCCATCGAGAACGGCAAGCACGTGGTCACCGCCAACAAGGCGCTGATTGCCGTGCACGGTAACGAGATCTTCGCCAAGGCGCGCGAGAAGGGCGTGATCGTGGCGTTCGAAGCGGCCGTGGCCGGTGGCATCCCGGTGATCAAGGCGATCCGTGAAGGCCTGTCCGCCAACCGCATCAACTGGGTCGCCGGCATTATCAACGGCACCGGTAACTTTATCCTCACCGAAATGCGCGAGAAGGGCCGTACCTTCGAAGACGTGCTGGCCGAAGCCCAGGCCCTGGGCTATGCCGAAGCCGACCCGACCTTTGACGTGGAAGGCATCGATGCGGCGCACAAGCTGACCATCCTGGCGTCCATCGCCTTTGGTATCCCGCTGCAGTTCGACAAGGCCTACACCGAAGGCATCACCAAGCTGACCACCGCCGACGTGAACTACGCCGAAGCCCTGGGCTACCGCATCAAGCACCTCGGTGTTGCACGCAGCACGCCAGCGGGTATCGAACTGCGCGTGCACCCGACGCTGATCCCGGCCGACCGCCTGATCGCCAACGTCAATGGTGTGATGAACGCTGTGATGGTCAATGGCGACGCCGCGGGTTCGACCTTGTTCTACGGCGCCGGCGCCGGCATGGAGCCGACCGCTTCATCGGTGATCGCCGACCTGGTGGACGTGGTCCGCGCCATGACCAGCGACCCGGAAAACCGCGTACCGCACCTGGCCTTCCAGCCGGATTCGCTGTCGGCCCACCCGATCCTGCCGATCGAAGCCTGCGAAAGCGCCTACTACCTGCGCATCCAGGCCCAGGATCATCCTGGCGTATTGGCCCAGGTGGCCAGCATCCTGTCGGAGCGCGGGATCAACATCGAATCGATCATGCAGAAGGAAGTCGAGGAGCAAAACGGCCAGGTGCCGATGATCCTGCTGACCCACCGCGTGCTCGAGCAGCACATCAACGATGCCATCGCCGCCCTGGAAGCCCTGCAGGGCGTGGTCGGCCCGGTGGTGCGGATTCGCGTCGAACACTTGAACTAACCGATTTGTCCAAGGGGCCCCGTGCGTTCGGCGGCCTCTGTTCTGGAATGTTTTAGAGGAACCAGTCATGCGTTATATCAGCACCCGCGGCCAGGCACCGGCCCTGAATTTCGAAGACGTTCTGCTCACAGGCCTCGCTACCGACGGTGGCCTGTACGTGCCGGAAAACCTGCCACGGTTCAACCCGGAAGAAATCGCCTCCTGGGCCGGCCTGCCGTACCACGAGTTGGCGTTCCGGGTGATGCGCCCATTCGTCACCGGCAGCATTCCGGATGCGGATTTCAAGAAGATCCTCGAAGAGACGTACGGGGTGTTTTCCCATAGCGCCATCGCGCCCCTGCGCCAACTGAACGGCAACGAGTGGGTGTTGGAACTGTTCCACGGCCCGACGCTGGCGTTCAAGGATTTCGCCCTGCAGTTGCTGGGCCGCCTGCTCGACTACGTGCTGGAAAAGCGCGGCGAGCGCGTGGTGATCATGGGCGCCACCTCCGGTGATACCGGCTCGGCGGCCATCGAGGGCTGCAAGCACTGCGAAAACGTCGACATCTTCATCCTGCACCCGCACCAGCGTGTGTCCGAAGTGCAGCGTCGCCAGATGACCAGCATCTTCGGTGAAAACATCCACAACATTGCCATCGAAGGCAACTTCGATGACTGCCAGGAGATGGTCAAGAACAGCTTCGCCGACCAGAGCTTCCTCAAAGGCACGCGCCTGGTGGCGGTGAACTCGATCAACTGGGCGCGGATCATGGCCCAGATCGTTTACTACTTCCACGCATCGCTGCAGTTGGGCGGCCCGGCGCGTTCGGTGTCGTTCTCGGTGCCGACCGGCAACTTCGGCGACATCTTCGCCGGCTACCTGGCGCGCAACATGGGCTTGCCGATCAACCAACTGATCGTGGCCACCAACCGCAATGACATCCTGCACCGCTTCATGAGCGGCAACGGCTACGTCAAGGAAACCCTGCATGCCACGCTGTCGCCGTCCATGGACATCATGGTCTCGTCGAACTTCGAACGCCTGCTGTTCGACATGCACGGTCGCAACGGCGCTGCCATTGCCGGGTTGATGGATACCTTCAAGCGCGGCGGCGGTTTCACCGTTGAACAAGAGCGCTGGACCGAAACCCGCAAGCTGTTCGACTCCCTCGCCGTGGACGATGCGCAAACCTGCGAAACCATCGCCGAAGTCTATGCCCAGACCGGCGAACTGCTCGACCCGCACACCGCCATTGGCGTAAAGGCTGCCCGCGAATGCCGGCGCAGCCTGGATACCCCGATGGTGATCCTGGGTACCGCGCATCCTGTCAAATTCCCGGAAGCGGTGGAGAAGGCGGGCGTTGGCAAGGCGCTGGAGCTACCGCAGCACCTGGCCGATCTGTTCGAGCGTGAAGAGCGTTGCACGGTATTGGCCAATGACCTGAAGGCTGTGCAGGCATTTGTGAGCCAGCACGGCAATCGGGGCAAGCCGCTGTAAGGCAGACCGCGTAGACAAAAATGCCGCTGTCCCTTCCTTGGGTCAGCGGCGTTTTCGTTTCTGGCAGGCCCGACAGGAATCTCGTTTATGTGAGCAGCTTGTGTGCCAGCGCCATGACCGTACCGACAGCCGTAAAGAAACCTATCGCGATGCCGACGGGGTACCAGAAGATCTCACGGGTTATCTTGTGGACCTCGGCATTGAACTTGCGTTGTTCGGCATAGATGCGTGATATGTCCGCGTGAATTTTCTCGATCGACGCCTGTTGTTCATTGTGTTCCAACATCATCTTCATCCTTCGCAATAAGAGCCTTTTGACATGCGCTTCTTGCCCGCACGACAGTTGATCAGCGCTCACCGAGTATAGGATCCACCCCCCGCTTGCGTGCCCGGCGAACCCCAAAACAGCAACCCATTGCGTAAGCAGTTATGTGCCGCCGTTTTTTGTCTGTCATGTTGCAAGCGCATGCTGGAATCCGTCACCCCCTGGCGGCCCATAAAGACGATAAAGCGAACTTTCCTACGTCACAAACAGTCACTTAGGATAGATGCAGCTCCCGTTGAAACGATTGTTCCCGAACTATTTGAGTGGTGATCGAGATGGAAAGTATCAGCCTATTGCTCGAAGAAGCACTGAGCCCTTATCAGGTTACGCTGACCACCTCTGGTGTGCAGGATGAGTGCCTGGTGACCGTGAAGAATCCTGCCGGCGCTATCGTGGTCGAGCGTGAAGTCGACCGTGCGCAATTAATCGACAAGCGCATGCTGGTGGATGTGGTCGATTGCCTGTTGCGCGACATCAAGATTGCCGAAGGGCGTCTGGAGCCCTCGGTCATTGCAGCGATGCGTAACGCCGCCCAGACCCGCGGCGCGGCTGCTGCGTGAAGAATTGTTTAAACGTGGAAACTTCCCATACGGCGGCCGGTCAGAGGTTGTAACAGCAAGAGCAAGCATTGTGCTCCGGTGCTTGTGGCTTGTTGTACTGGTCATTGTAAGGCCACGTTTAACCCCGAAGTGTCTCCCCACGCTTCGGGGTTTCTTTTGCCTGCGGTTTTCCTCACGCCATACCGTCAGATGGCGCCTTGTGCGCGCAGGCGCGTGATGGCTGCGGCGTCGTAGCCCAATTTGCCCAGCACCAGAGCGTTATGCTCGCCCAATTGCGGCCCGACCCATTCGCAACTGCCGGGCGTGTCCGACAGCTTGGGTACGATGCCGGGCATCTTGAATGCCTTGCCACCGGGAAGCTGGGCATCGAGGAACATTTCCCGGGCGAGAAACTGCGGGTCGCCCAGCATGTCTTCGGCGCTGTAGATCCGGCTGGCAGGCACTTGGGCCTCGTTCAGGGCCTCTATCACCTGGTCCAATGTCAGTGAGTTGACCCAGCGATCAATCACCCCGTACAGCTCGTCACGACGACTGTCGCGCCCGTCATTGCTGGCAAGTGCGGGGTCGTTGGCCAAGTCTTCGCGGCCAATGGCGCTCATGAAACGCTTGAAGATCGCATCGCCGTTGGCGCCGATCTGCACATGCTTGCCATCGGCGCTGGTGTGGATCGAGGACGGCGTGATACCCGGCATGATGTTGCCGGTGCGCTCGCGAATAAAGCCGAACACGTCAAACTCCGGGATCATGCTTTCCATCATGGCAAAGATGGCTTCGTACAGCGCCACATCCACGACCTGGCCCAGGCCGCCGTTGACTTCGCGATGACGCAGCGCCATCAACGCGCCGATCACGGCCCACAAGGCCGCGATCGAGTCGCCGATGGAAATGCCGGTGCGTACCGGCGGGCGGTCTTCGAAGCCGGTGATGTAGCGCAGGCCGCCCATGGACTCACCCACCGCGCCGAACCCTGGCTGGTCTTTCATCGGCCCGGTCTGCCCGAAGCCGGAGAGGCGCACCATCACCAGTCTGGGGTTGAGTGCATGCAGGGTTTCCCAGCTCAGGCCGAGCTTTTCCAGCACGCCGGGGCGGAAGTTTTCGATCAGGATGTCGGCGTCCGCCAGCAACTGCTTGAGGATGGCCAGGCCGTCGGGGTGTTTGAGGTTGAGCGTCAGCGATTGCTTGTTGCGCGCCTGCACAAACCACCACAGCGAAGTGCCTTCGTACAGCTTGCGCCATTTGCGCAGCGGGTCGCCGCCGTCCGGCGATTCGACCTTGATGACCTCGGCGCCGAATTCGGCGCAGATCCGTGAGGCGAACGGGCCGGCGATCAGGGTGCCGAGTTCGATGACTTTCAGGCCGGCAAGCGGTTTGGCATTAAACGACATGGGGATCCTTGTCTGCGCGGGCGGTGGTAGGATGCCTTTTAACACAGGCGGGCCGTTCAGGGATAAGCCTGATGCCGCGCAGGATTCGTTGAATCACCTCGCCATCGGTTAGACTGGCCGCCTTTCCCTGTCTCTAGAAGTCCGTTCATGGCCCAGCCGTCCACGACCTACAAATTCGAACTCAACCTCACCGACCTCGACCGTTCGGTGTACGAGAGCGTCAAACAGACCATCGCCCGCCACCCTTCGGAAACCGAAGAGCGCATGACCGTGCGTCTGCTGGCCTACGCCCTCTGGTACAACGAGCAGTTGTCGTTTGGGCGGGGCCTGTCAGATGTAGACGAGCCAGCCCTGTGGGAAAAAAGCCTGGATGATCGGGTGTTGCACTGGATCGAAGTGGGCCAACCCGATGCCGATCGCCTGACCTGGTGCTCGCGCCGCACCGAACGCACCAGCTGCTGGCCTACGGCAGCCTGCGCGTATGGGAAGGCAAGGTGGTGCCGGTGGCGAATAACCTGAAAAACGTGCACATCGCTGCCGTGCCGCAGGAGATTCTGGAGGTGTTGGCCAAAGACATGCCCCGTGTGATCAAGTGGGATGTAATGATCAGCGAAGGCACGATCTTTGTGACCGACGACCGTGGCCAGCATGAAGTGCAGCTGCAATGGCTGGTCGGCGGGCGCGATTAAAAATGTGGGAGCGGGCTTGCTCGCGAATGCGGAGTGTCAATCACCGCTGCATTGACTGACACACCGTAT
>JAFHKH010000446.1 GCA_016937595.1 Pseudomonas cedrina subsp. fulgida
GACTGGTTCGGGGCTTTTTCATGGCTGGGTTTTGCGTTGTCTGGTCGGGCCTCTTCGCAGGCAAGCCAGCTCCCACAGGGGAATGCATTTCAAATGTGGGAGCTGGCTTGCCTGCGAAGGCGATGGTGCAGTCAACACTGCTCTCAATTGAGCAACCGGTCGCGCAAACTGTCGGACAAGCCCTTGGGCGCCAGCCAGATGCCCAGGTAGGCCTTCGCCAGTTCATCATCGCGACTGCTGAACGCCACCTGCCCATTGATCTCCAGGTTCAATCCGCGGCCCGGACGAAATCCAGGGCATAACGATCGCCGCTGTGGATGTTGCGAAAGCGGGCATGCAACTTTTCCAGCTCCGGCTTCAGGCGGGCGCTCGAGTGTTGGCGTTCCAGGGTGGTCATGGCGGCCTTGATCACATCGTTGCGGTCGATATCGCGAAAGTAATACAGCTCCAGACGCAGGTCCTTGTGCTGCGCCCAGGCCTGTTTCGCCGCGAGGTTGGCGGGGGCATACAGCGCCGCCGCATACACATCCGCCCATAGATAATTGAACACGGTCTGGTTTTTCAGGGCCAGCCCTTCGACCTGAGCCGGGAAACCGGCCTGTTTGAGGCGATCGGCGTCACTGGCTTGCGCGCTGATCGAGACCAGTAACATCAAACAGATAAAGAGTTGTCGCATAATGGCCCGTCCCTGAAATGCGCGCTGATTTGCGTGCTGTAGTATGGCAAGACTGGCCTACGACGCGACCAAGGGTTACTGTGCGCGGCGTTGAGCCTTATATAGACTGTGCCCCGGTTCACACACTTGAGCCAAATTGTCCTTCATGCCCGCTGGCCGCGGCATGATTTAGCCAGGCGTCCAACCGTGCGCCTGGCCTGTTCTGAGGAGTACGCATGGCTGTCTACAACTACGACGTGGTGGTACTGGGTTCCGGCCCGGCTGGAGAAGGTGCGGCGATGAACGCCGCCAAGGCGGGGCGCAAGGTGGCGATGGTCGATAGCCGTCGCCAGGTCGGCGGTAACTGCACCCACTTGGGCACCATCCCGTCCAAGGCCTTGCGTCACTCCGTGCGCCAGATCATGCAGTTCAACACCAACCCGATGTTCCGGGCCATCGGTGAGCCGCGCTGGTTCTCGTTCCCGGACGTGTTGAAAAGCGCCGAAAAAGTTATTTCCAAGCAAGTGGCTTCGCGCACCGGTTACTACGCGCGCAACCGCGTCGACCTGTTCTTCGGCACCGGCAGCTTCGCCGACGAGCAAACCGTCGAAGTGGTGTGCCCCAACGGCGTGGTCGAGAAGCTGGTGGCCAAGCACATCATCATCGCCACCGGTTCGCGCCCGTATCGCCCGGCGGACATCGATTTCCACCACCCGCGTATCTACGATAGCGACACCATCCTGAGCCTGGGCCACACCCCGCGCAAACTGATCATCTATGGCGCCGGCGTGATCGGCTGTGAATACGCCTCGATCTTCAGCGGCCTGGGGGTCATGGTGGAACTGGTGGATAACCGTGACCAGTTGCTGAGCTTCCTCGACTCGGAAATTTCCCAGGCGTTGAGCTACCACTTCAGCAACAACAACATCACCGTGCGCCACAACGAGGAGTACGAGCGGGTCGAGGGCCTGGACAACGGCGTGATCCTGCACCTCAAGTCCGGCAAGAAGATCAAGGCCGACGCCTTGCTGTGGTGCAACGGCCGTACCGGCAACACTGACAAGCTGGGCATGGAAAATATCGGGGTCAAGGTCAACAGTCGTGGCCAGATCGAAGTGGATGAGAACTACCGCACCTGCGTGACGAACATCTACGGTGCCGGTGACGTGATCGGCTGGCCGAGCCTGGCCAGCGCCGCCCATGACCAGGGCCGTTCGGCGGCCGGCAGCATTGTCGACAACGGCAGTTGGCGCTACGTGAACGACGTGCCGACCGGGATCTACACGATTCCCGAGATCAGCTCGATCGGCAAGAACGAGAACGAGCTGACCAAGGCCAAGGTGCCTTACGAAGTGGGCAAGGCGTTCTTCAAGAGCATGGCGCGTGCGCAGATCGCCGGTGAGCCGCAAGGCATGCTGAAGATCCTGTTCCACCGTGAAACCCTGGAAGTGCTCGGCGTGCATTGCTTCGGCTACCAGGCCTCGGAGATTGTGCACATCGGCCAGGCGATCATGAACCAGCCGGGTGAACTCAATACCCTCAAGTATTTCGTCAACACCACGTTCAACTACCCGACTATGGCCGAAGCCTATCGGGTAGCCGCCTACGATGGCCTCAACCGGCTTTTTTGAGCGGCTCCGGCCGGTGGCCTGAGCCGGCCGGGGAGACCGATTTCAGTAATTCCCGAGGGTGGCAGTGGCCAAACCGGGAAAGTCTGTAATCAGGCTATCTACGCCGAAGTCGGCGAGCCTGCGCATCAGCGCGGGTTCGTTGACTGTCCACACGGACACATGCAAACCCTGGCGCTGGGCTTTTTGCAGGCGCTCGGGGGTGCACAACGTCCAGTTCAACGCCAAGTACTCACAGCCATAGTTCTGCGCGACCTTCAGCGGGTCGAGCCAGGCGTATTCGGCGACCAGGCCGCGTGACAGGTCGGGGGTGAGTTCAATCGCCGCTTTCAGCACTTCCCGCGAGCTTGAGGTGACGGTGACTTTGTCCATCAGGCCAAAGCGCACGGCCATCTCGCGGATCGCCAGTACGGTGGTGGCGGCGCGGGTGCGCGAGGCGCTCTTGACTTCCAGTTGCCAGTGGTCGAAGTCGCATTTTTCAAACAACTCCTCCAGGCGCGGGATCGGGCAGGGCTGCACCCAGCCGGGGCCGCCCTTGCGCGCGTCCATCTTCACCAGGTCCGCCGCCGAATACTCGACGACTTTGCCGCGCCGGTCGGCGGTACGCTTGAGGGTCGGGTCGTGGATGACCATCAGCTCGCCGTCCATGGACAAGTGCAGGTCCAGTTCGCAGCGGCGTACACCGTGTTTGAGGCACTCCTGGAAGCTGGTCAGGGTATTTTCCGGTGCTTCGCCTTTGGCACCGCGGTGGCCGTAGATCAGGGTCACAGTTGCTCCTATGCGCCAGCTCGTCTGGCGGGGTGATACGAATCAAGTGTCTTGGGCGTCGCTCTGTTCCCGTGCCAGGCGCCGTTCCTGGGCCTGTTTCTGCAGGATGTAGCGCGCGAGCAACTGGCGTTGGGCATCGGTCATCGATTCGAATTCCGTGCCCACGTCAAAGCCATCACCCTTGGCATCGCAATGGGTGACGCGCGCGCGCAGCAACAGGCCGAGCGCCTGGGGCATCAACACCAGCTTGACCGCCAGGTGAGCGCCCACCGCCAGGGCAGCGCCATGGCGGAAGTCGATACCGCCCTCGGAAATGATCACCGGCTGTGGTGCGCCGACTTCATCCAGCAAGCCGCGCGCCATGATCTGGCTGAGCAGGTCCACGCGTTTGTTCTGCACGCGCAGGAAGGCGGCGAGGGTGCGATCCTTCTCGCTGAGCTGACGCAGCAGGTGCTGGGCTTCGAATTCACTCAGGTGCAATTCGCTGAGCAGGTTGAACAGCGGCGAATCATCGAGCAACACTTCTTTGCTCGCCGCTTCGGGGGCAGACAGGCTTTTGATTTGGAGTGCGATCATGTCGGCGATACGGTAGTATTCGCGGCGCTCTTCTTCATCTAATGTCGACATGGCGAACCCCAGGTTACGGTAATGGTCTGAGTGTAAAGCTGCTTACCAGACCCCGCCACCGGGACGTCTTCTTTTCCTCCGAACAAGCCCCGACATGTTCAGACCTCTCTTCGTATTTATCGGCACGCGTTATACCCGTGCAAAGCGTCGCAATCATTTTGTGTCGTTCATTTCCCTGACCTCGATGATCGGGCTCGCCTTGGGCGTGGTCGTGATGATCGTGGTGCTGTCGGTGATGAACGGCTTCGATCATGAGATGCGCACCCGCGTGCTGGGCATGGTGCCCCACGCGACCATCGAGGGCGATGCGCCTATCAGCGACTGGCAAAGCCTGGCCGACAAGGTCAAGCAGAACCCCAAGGTGCTGGCCGTTGCACCCTTCACCCAGATGCAGGGGTTGCTGACCAACGACGGCAAGGTGCAGAAGATCCTGCTCAACGCCATCGACCCGGCCCAGGAACGCAACGTCTCGATCATCGACAAGTTCATGTTGCAGGGCAACATCGATAACCTGGCGCCAGGCAGCTTCGGCATCGTCATCGGCGACAAGGCCGCGGCCAAGCTCGGCGTGGGGATGGGCGACAAGCTCACCTTCGTCGCGCCGGAAGTCACCGTGACCCCGGCCGGCATGTTCCCGCGCATGAAGCGTTTCACCGTGGTCGGCCTCTTCCACGTCGGTGCAGGCGAGATCGACGGTTACCTGGGCCTGACCAACCTCACCGACCTGGCGCGTCTGCACCGCTGGCAGCTGGACCAGGTGCAGGGCCTGCGCCTGAAGTTCAACGACCTGTTCGACGCACCGCGCGGCGCCTGGGAAATCGCCCAGCACCTGGGCGAGTCCCAGTATTACGCCCGCGACTGGACCCGCACCCACGGCAACCTGTACCAGGCCATCCGCATGGAAAAAGCCATGATCGGCCTGCTGTTGCTGCTGATCGTCGCCGTCGCGGCGTTCAACATCATTTCCACGCTGGTGATGGTGGTGAACGACAAGAAAGGCGACATCGCCATCCTGCGCACCCTGGGCGCCACGCCGGGGCAGATCATGGCGATCTTCATGGTGCAAGGCACGGTGATCGGCGTGGTCGGCACCTTGATCGGCACCGCCTTGGGGATTCTGGCCGCGCTGAACGTCAGCGCCGCGATTGCCTTGCTTGAAAAAGTCATCGGCCACAAGTTTCTCAACGCCGACGTCTACTTCATCGACTACTTACCGTCCCAGGTTCAGGCCCAGGACGTGTTGATGGTGGGCGGTGCCGCGTTGGTCCTGAGTTTCCTTGCCACCCTGTATCCCGCCTGGCGCGCGGCACGTACCCAGCCAGCACAGGCCTTACGTTATGAGTGAATCGGGCATGAGTGAAAAAGCAATCCTGAGCTGCCGCAACCTGGGCAAATCCTACGAGGAAGGCCCGGAGTCGGTGGTGGTGCTGTCCAACCTGCAACTTGAATTGCACCCTGGCGAACGCGTGGCGATCGTCGGCAGTTCGGGGTCGGGTAAAAGTACCTTGCTCAACCTGCTGGGCGGCCTGGATACGCCGTCCCAGGGCAGTGTATGGCTGGCCGGTGAAGAACTGTCGGCCCTGGGTGAAAAGGCCCGTGGGCAACTGCGCAACCGTTCGCTGGGTTTTGTGTACCAGTTCCACCACTTGCTGCCGGAATTTACCGCCCTGGAAAACGTGTGCATGCCGCTTTTGATCGGCAAGACCGCGATCCCGCAAGCGCGCCAGCGTGCCAAGGCCTTGCTGGAGCGCGTCGGCCTCGGCCATCGCCTGGAGCACAAACCGGCTGAATTGTCCGGCGGCGAGCGTCAGCGTGTGGCCATCGCCCGCGCCTTGGTGAACAACCCGGGCCTGGTGATGCTCGATGAGCCCACCGGCAACCTCGACTCCCACACGGCCCAAGGCATCAAGGACTTGATGCTGGAACTGAGCACCCAGATGCGCACCGCGTTCCTGGTGGTGACCCATGACATGAGCATGGCCCGGCAGATGGACCGCGTGTTGCACCTGCAGGAAGGTCATCTGGTCGCCATCTGACCTGTTTCAAGCCCGGCTTTTTAACCTCGGGCTTTTTCAATTTTTCAACGGTGCCCGCGAATGTTCAGACCGTTATCGATTTTCATCGGCACGCGCTATACCCGCGCCAAGCGCCGCAACCGCTTTGTTTCGTTTATCTCGATGACCTCGATGATCGGCCTCGCCCTGGGCGTGCTGGCGATGATCGTGGTGCTCTCGGTGATGAACGGGTTCCAGCGCGAAATGAGTTCGCGCATCCTCGGCATGGTGCCCCACGCGACCATCGTCGGTGTAAACCCGATCGACGACTGGCAACCGGTGGCCGCCGCCGCGATGAAAAATCCCGAAGTGACCGCCGCAGTGCCCTTCACGCAGATGGATGGCATGTTTTCCTACAAGGGCGCGATGCAGCCGATTGAAATCAGCGGCATCGACCCGGCCCAGGAAGGCAAGGTCTCGATCGTGGCCCAGCACATCGTGCGCGGCAAACTGGAGGACCTGAAGCCCGGTGAGTTCGGGGTGGTGGTCGGCGAAATCACCGCACGCCGCTTTCGCCTGAACGTAGGCGACAAACTGACCCTGATCGTGCCGGAACTCAGCAGCGCACCCGGCGGCATCACGCCGCGCATGCAGCGGTTGAACGTGGTGGGCATCTTCAAGGTGGGCGCCGAGCTGGACGGTTCGATGGCCCTGATCCACATGGCCGACGCCGCAGAAATTCAACATTGGCAGCCCAATCAGGTCCAAAGCGTGCGCCTGGCGGTCAAGGACTTGTACGCGGCGCCCAAGGTCTCGGCGGATATCGCCGCCAGCCTGGGCGCAGGCTACAAGCCCGATGACTGGACCCACACCCAGGGCAGCCTGTTCAGTGCGATGAAGATGGAAAAGACCATGATCGGCCTGCTGTTGCTGATGATCGTCGCCGTGGCCGCGTTCAATATCATTGCCACCTTGATCATGGTGGTGAACGACAAGGGCGCGGACATCGCGATCCTGCGCACCATCGGCGCCACGCCACGGCAGATCATGGCGATCTTCATGGTACAGGGCACGGTGATCGGCATCGTCGGCACCTTGATCGGCGGCGTATTGGGCGTGATTGCGGCGTTGAATGTGAGTGAGCTGGTGGGCTGGGTGGAGCGGGTCACCGGGCAGCATATCTTCAGTTCGGACGTGTACTTTGTCAGCAACCTGCCTTCGGAGCTGCAAGGTGGCGATGTGTTGCTGATTTGTTCGGCTGGGTTTGTGCTGAGCTTTTTGGCGACGATTTACCCGGCGTATCGGGCGGCGAAGATTGAGCCGGCGCATGCGTTGAGGTATTCGTAGTATTTAAGGCCGCCTTAGCGAGCAAGCCCGCTCCCACATTCGACCGAGTACATTCTTTGAAATGCGGTCGAGTGTGGGAGCGGGCTTGCTCGCGAAGAGGCCTGCACAGCTTGCATCAATCCTCATTGGCATGTTGGAGAAGTGAGATGGCACTGCGTACCCCCCTGTTATTGGCGGCTTGCCTGCTGGCATTGAGTGCCGATGCGTTGGCCGATGCCGCCCGCACCTACGCGTTCGGCCAGCCGGCGCCAGCCAGCAAGGCCACGCGCAGCGTGGAAGTAACGCTGCAGGACATTGCCTTTGCGCCCAAGTCCGTGGACGTAAAAGCCGGCGAGACGGTGCGCTTTGTACTGGTCAACAAAGGCCAACTGCTCCATGAGTTCAACCTGGGCGACGCGGCGATGCATGCCGAACACCAGAAGGAAATGTTAAAGATGCAGGCCAGTGGCATGCTCACCGCCACCGGCATGCGGGCGATGGACCATGGCGCCATGGGCCACGGTGCGATGAAGCACGATGATCCCAACAGTGTATTGGTCGAACCTGGCAAAACCGCCGAACTGACCTGGACGTTCGCCAAGGCCACGGGCCTGGAGTTCGCCTGCAATCTTCCGGGGCATTACCAGGCGGGCATGGTCGGCAAGCTCAACGTCGATTGATCCGCCGGCGTTTAGGCGCGGCGGCAAAGGCTGGTAGACTGGCGCGGTTTTATTCAGCCAGGTTTCCGCCATGCATCCCGCAGCCGAACATTCGCCGCTGGGCAAGTCCAGTGAATATATCTCCACTTACACCCCTTCGTTGCTGTTCCCGATCGCGCGTGCCGCCAAATGGGCCGAGCTGGGCCTGAGCGCCGAGACCCTGCCTTACAAGGGCGTGGATTTCTGGAACTGTTTCGAATTGTCCTGGCTGCTGCCGTCGGGCAAGCCGGTGGTGGCCATCGGTGAGTTCTGCATCCCGGCCGACTCGCCGAACATCATCGAGTCCAAGTCGTTCAAGCTCTACCTCAACTCGCTGAACCAGAGCGCGTTCGCCGACACGGCCAGCCTTGAAGCCACCCTGCGCACCGACCTCAGCGCCGCTGCCGGCAAACCGGTGAGTGTGCGCATCCGCAGCCTGGCCGAGATCGAAGCTGAAGGCGTGATGGCCTTGCCGGGCGCGTGTATCGACGACCTGGACATCAGCGTCAGCACCTACGCACACCCGCGTCCGGAACTGTTGCGTTGCGATGCTTCACGCGTGGTTGAGGAGAGCGTGCACAGCCATTTGCTCAAGTCCAACTGCCCGGTGACCAGCCAGCCTGACTGGGGCAGTGTGGTGGTGGCGTATCGCGGCTCGGCGCTGGATCACGCCAGCCTGCTGGAATACATCGTCAGCTTTCGCCAGCACTCGGACTTCCACGAGCAATGCGTGGAGCGGATTTTTCTCGATCTGCAGCGTTTGCTGAAACCGGAGAAGTTAACGGTGTATGCGCGGTATGTGCGCCGTGGCGGGTTGGATATCAACCCGTATCGCAGCACGGAAGATGTGGCGTTCCAGAACGTGCGCCTGGCCCGCCAGTAGCCTTCACACAAACCAAATGTGGGAGCGGGCTTGCTCGCGAAGGCGGTGGTTCAGT
>JAFHKH010000447.1 GCA_016937595.1 Pseudomonas cedrina subsp. fulgida
GCGGTGTGTCAGTCACCGAATGCTCAGACTGAAACACCGCCTTCGCGAGCAAGCCGCTCCCACATTTTTAATCGGCGTTTAACTGGGTAATAGCATTGACCAAGACATCAATGTCCGCCGCCGAGGTCACCAACCCCGGTGTCACCCGGATGCAGGTGCCGAATGCCGCTCCCGTTCGGGTCGTGGTAAACACGCCGTGCTCGTTCAACAGCCGGTCCACCATCACCTGCTGATCGCGCCCGGTGAACTTGAACGCGGTAATCGCGCAGTAGAGCCTTGGATCATCCGGGGTCAGTACCTCGATTCCCGGCAGCGCCCGCACCTGGCTCACCCATCTGTCGCGCAGATAATTGACCCGCGCACCCTTGGCCGCGGCGCCACCCAGTTCCCGATGCTCTGCAAATACCCATGGCAAGGTCATCAGCGCCGGAAAGTTCGGCGTGCTGTAGGAGGTGCGCGCACGCACGTCGCTGGCGGGGTAGTGGAATTCGCCCATGTCCGGGTCGATATCGGCCAGGCGCTCCGGGGCGATGTACATAAAGCCCAGGGTCAGCGGTGCGCCGATCCATTTGTGCAAGTTGAAGCCAGCGAACTGAATGCCAAGCTCAGCCAGGTTGAACTCGATCTGGCCGAGCGCGTGGGCACCGTCGAGGATCACATCGATGCCCTGCACGCGCGCAGCCTCGGCAATCGCCGCAACCGGCATCACCAGCCCTGTGCGGTGGGTGACATGGGTCAGTGCCATCAGCCTTAAACGCGGGTGCTGCGCGAAGGCGTCGCGGTAGGTCTGCACCAGGCTGTCGAAACTCGCCGGGTGCGCGTGGGACAGTTCGACCACCTCCACGCCGCGATAGCCCGCCAGCCAACGCATCGCCCCTTTGACCGTGTCGTACTCCAGGTCACTGATCAGCACCTGGTCGCCCGGTTGCAGGCGATTGTAATTGCGGATCAGCGATTGCAGGGCTTCGGTGGCGTTGCGGGTGAAGGCCACCGACGCCGGGTCGACCCCGATCAATTCGGCAAGTTGGCGACGGATCTCGAGGTTTTCACCTTGTTCAAAGCGCTGGCGCACATGCACGGCATTGCTGCGGTTGATAAACGCAACGTGCTCCAGGTACTGGGCCTGGACCGCATGGCTCATGCGCCCAAAGTAACCGTTTTCCAGGTTGATCGGGCCGGGTTCCAGGTCATAGCGCTGGGCGATGGCCTGCCAATGGGCTTCGTTATCTGCATTCCTTGGCATAGCGGGCTCTCAATGACGCGGGGCGGGTTTGCCATGTTTGGCGCGTAGCGGTTCCAGTAATTCTGATAGGCCGTTGCTGTCGATTTCCTGCATCAAGGCCAGTAGCCCGCCCAGTTCGCCGTGGGGGAAACCTTCACGGGCAAACCAGTTCAGGTAGGGGCCGGGCAGGTCGGCGATGATCCGCCCCTTGTACTTGCCGAAGGGCATTTGGCGGGTGATCAGCAGTTCGAGTTTTTCGGGGTTCATGGCGTCGGGCAGTGAAGGCGGGGTCTTCGAAAATACAGGCATTCTGCATGAAGGCCAAATGACAGATCATGCAAATAACGCAGATACAGATGGTTAAATTATTTGTAACTTACTGAAATATATGGTTATTTTAATTTTTAAAAAGCTGGCACGGGCGCTGCAATCACTAAGGCAACCTTCCTCAAACCCCATAAGGAATTGAAAAATGACTGACATCAACAAAGAATCGATCTCTGTACTGAACGACCTGATCGAGACCAGCATCGATGGTCAAAAGGGTTTTAAAGAGTGCGCTGAAGACATCAAGCACCCTGAACTGAAGGCGCTGTTCGCCAAGCGTTCCGCCGATTGCGCTACCGCTGCCGCCGAGCTGAAAACCGCCGTGCGCGCACTGGGTGGCGATCCGGAAGATTCCGGCAGCGTGGCCGGCGCTTTGCACCGTGGCTGGGTTGACGTGAAGTCGATGGTCACCGGTAAAGACGAAGAAGCGGTGCTCAACGAAGCCGAGCGCGGTGAAGACCACGCCCTGAAGGCCTATCGCGAAGCGATCGAGAAGATCAACAAGCACAACCTGCTGGGCATTCGTGACCTGGTTGAGCGTCAGTACCATGGCGTACAACGCAACCACGACCAAGTGAAAGCCCTGCGTAACCAGGCTCGCGCTCAGTCGTAAGCTGCATGCAGTAAGCCCAAGTGGGAGCGGGCTTGCTCG
>JAFHKH010000448.1 GCA_016937595.1 Pseudomonas cedrina subsp. fulgida
TGGTCAACCACCGCGACCACATCACCCGACCGCCCGCTGGCCACCCGCGAAAGCCTGCGGCGCGCCGTGCAAACCCTGGCCGAGCGCAGCGGGCCGGAAGACCTGGTGTTTATCTACATGACCAGCCACGGCACCCACGAACACGAATTGGTGCTGGACCAACCGCGCATGGAACTGGCCGACCTGCCCGCCGATGAGCTGGCCGCCGTGCTGGCGCCGCTGAAGAACCGCGACAAGATCGTGGTCATCTCGGCCTGCTATTCCGGCGGTTTCATCCCGGCCTTGAAAGATGAGCACACCCTGATCATGACTGCCTCCCGGGCCGACCGCGTGTCGTTCGGTTGTTCCGAGGAAGCCGATTTCACTTACTTCGGCGACGCCCTCTTCGCCCAGGCGTTCAACCAGACCGACGACTTGCAGCAAGCCTTCAAACTGGCGCAACTGCATGTGGCCGAACGCGAACAGGCGGACAACTTCGAAGCCTCTGAACCGCAGATCTGGGCCCCCAAGGGCGTCATCGCCCACTGGCAATTATTACGCAAGCAGCAGGCACGAAAGGCGCTCGAAAGCGTCTCAATGAATAGCAAGGAAGCCAAAGGCAACTAAGCTGTAACGTGTAACAAGGGGGAAACACCATGTACCTGACGCCTCAGCATATCCTGCTGGCCGGAGCCTCCGGCCTTACCGGCGAACACCTGCTTGATCGCCTGCTCAACGAACCCACCGTGACCCGCGTACTGGCGCCGAGCCGCAAACCGCTGGCCGAACACCCGCACCTGGAAAACCCGGTCGGCGACCCGGCAGTGATGCTGCCGCAACTGAGCGGCCGGGTGGATATCGCCTTTTGCTGCCTGGGCACCACGATCAAGAAAGCAGGCTCCGAGGCGGCCTTCCGCGCCGTGGACCTGGACCTGGTCGTGGCTTTCGCCAAGCGTGCGCGGGACATGGGTGCGCGGCACCTGATCGTGATCAGTGCAATCGGCGCCGATCCGAAATCCTCGATCTTCTACAACCGCGTCAAAGGCGAAATGGAGGAGGCGCTCAAGGCCCAGGATTGGCCACAGCTGACCATCGTGCGGCCTTCGTTGTTACTGGGGGAACGGCTGGAACCGCGCCTGGCCGAGCAACTGGCCGGGCCATTGTCACGGCTGATTCCAGGCAAGTACCACGGCATTGAAGTGTGTGAACTGGCCCGGGCCATGTGGCGCCTGGCGCTGGAAGAGCAGGACGGGGTGCGGGTGGTGGAGTCGGATGAGTTGCGCAAGCTGGGCAAATGATCCGATTTAACTCACGACAGAGATCCCAATGTGGGAGCGGGCTTGCTCGCGAAGGCGGCGTGTCAGTCTATACATCAGTAACTGACAGATTGCATTCGCGAGCAAGCCCGCTCCCACAGTGGGTTTGTGTTGCCAGTGAGATTTACGCTACAGACCGCCGGTGGCGTTGAAGCCCACCCCAATCACCGTCAACACCGACAATGGCAGCAGCAGCGTATCGAGCAACGCACTTGCCGGCAGGTCAAGGCCGGGATAGCTCGGCGCCTCGGCCCCGAACCTGTCCCTGGCGCAGCAACCGCCATTCATTGCATACAAATCCAGGCGCGTGCCGGCGTACACCACCGGCGCGTTTGGCTGGGCCGCGTCCAGCGTGCGTGCGGTGGCACAGCCGGCTAGATGCAACGCCACTGCCACCAACAGCCCCTTATTCATCATTGCTCAAATGGTGCTCGCCCCAGCGCGGCAGCATGTCCTGGGGAATGTTCAGCAGGTTGAGAATGCGCGCCACCACAAAGTCCACCAGATCATCGATGGTTTGCGGCTGGTGATAAAACCCTGGCGAGGCCGGCAGGATCGTCACGCCCATGTTCGACAGCTTGAGCATGTGCTCCAGGTGAATGCTCGAATACGGCGCTTCACGCGGCACCAGAATCAACTGGCGGCGCTCCTTCAAGGTTACGTCCGCCGCGCGTTCGATCAAATTGTTGCAGGCACCGCTGGCAATCGCCGACAAGGTCCCGGTGGAACACGGCACCACCACCATCGCCGCCGGCGCACCGGAGCCGGAGGCCACGGGTGACATCCAGTCTTCCTTCCCGTAAACCTTGATCTGCCCCGCCGCTGCACCGGTGTACTCGGTCAGGAAGGCCTGCATCATCTGTACCTTGGGCGGCAGTGCCACGTCGGTCTCGGTAGCCATCACCAACTGCGCGGCCTTGGAGATCAGGAAGTGCACCTCACGGTCTTCGCGCACCAGGCAATCGAGCAGGCGCAAGCCATAGGGCGCGCCGGATGCACCGGTCATCGCCAGGGTGACACGTTCCGGGCCGCTCATTTAAGCGCCTCGGCCAGCTTGCCATGCAGGCCGCCAAAGCCGCCGTTGCTCATGACCACCACATGCGTACCGGGCTGGGCCAAGTGCTTGACGTGCTCGATGATGCCGTCGATGGAATCACACACCGTCGACGCACCGTGCACAGCGCAGCAATCGCCGGCAGGTCCCAGCCGAGGTTGGCCGGCGCGTACCAGACCACCTGGTCGGCATCGTTGACGCTTTGCGGCAGGCCATCGCGGTGGGCACCGAGTTTCATGGAGTTGGAACGCGGCTCGACAATCGCAATGATCGGCGCATCGCCGACACGCTTGCGCAGGCCATCCAAGGTAGTAGCGATGGCTGTCGGGTGGTGGGCAAAGTCGTCGTAGATGGTAATCCCGTTCACGTCGGCGACCTTTTCCATACGCCGCTTCACGCTCTTGAATGCGCTCAAGGCGGCAATGCCCATGGCGGGCACCACGCCCACATGCCGCGCGGCCGCCAGCGTGACCAACGCATTGGCGACGTTGTGCTGGCCGGTCATGTCCCACTCGACAATGCCCTGGGCCTGGCCTTCGAACAGCACTTCAAATCGGGAGCCGTCATCGCTGAGCAGCTTGACCTGCCATTGCCCGCCCGCGCGGTGGTTTGCACCGGGGTCCAGCAGCCCATCTCGATCACACGCTGCAAGGCGGGTTCGGTGGTGGGGTGGATCACCAGGCCCTCGCTTGGAATGGTGCGCACCAAGTGGTGGAACTGGCGCTCAATGGCCGGCAGATCGGGGAAAATGTCGGCGTGATCGAATTCCAGGTTATTCAGGATTGCCGTGCGCGGGCGGTAGTGAACGAACTTGGAACGCTTGTCGAAAAAGGCACTGTCATATTCATCCGCCTCGATCACGAAGAACGGCGTATCGCCCAGCCGCGCCGACACCGAGAAGTTCTGTGGCACACCGCCGATCAGGAACCCCGGTGCCATGCCCGCATGCTCAAGCACCCAGGCCAGCATGCTGCTGGTGGTGGTCTTGCCATGGGTGCCGGCCACCGCGAGCACCCAACGGCCTTGCAACACATGGTCCGCCAGCCATTGCGGGCCGGACACATAAGGCAAACCTTTATTGAGCACGTACTCGACGGCCGGGTTGCCACGGGACATGGCGTTGCCGATCACCACCAGGTCCGGGGCCGGATTGAACTGCGAGGGGTCGTAGCCTTGGGTCAGCTCAATGCCCTGGGCCTCGAGTTGCGTGCTCATGGGCGGGTAGACATTGGCGTCGGAGCCCGTGACGTGATGGCCCAGTTCTTTGGCCAGAACCGCCATCGAGCCCATGAAAGTACCGCAAATACCAAGAATGTGAATGTGCATGGTTGACCTCGTAAAACATCGAGGCAGGTTAGCGCAGGGAGGGGGAAATCGCACTCTTTATGCACCATGACTCAGGCGAGGGCTGAGGCCTGTTCTTAGCGTTCACTGTGTTTGATCGCTGCAAGGATTCGCAGCTTTTCGCAGGAGTCCGTTATACGTTCCAATTTCTTCTCAAGCAGGTCGAGGCGCCCTTTAGCGTCTTCAGGTTTTTTTTCGCCAGGCTTGCAGGGAGGAATGAAAGACGTCAAAGAAGTTGAAATATTCATCGTGTTGACCCATAGGGTTATTATTGGAAGCACCGTAAGCAGTTGCCCTTGTTGAGTGAGCAACTGCTTACAGGCGGTTCCGTCGGAACAACCTACCAGGGTGTTTACGATAGTGGCGGTGACTATATCTTGGCTTTCATGATGCCCATCAGTGTGGTGATGGCTGCCATTCTCGATTCCAAGCCAGTGGCCCGGCTTTTGATATCATCTGATTGCGCGCCTGAGGACGCAGGCTGGAATTGAATACCCAACGCCTTCGCTTCTTTGGCAAACTCAGGCTCAAGGTAGTCAAGCATCTCTTCAAGATAGTCCATACGTTCTTCATGTGTCTTTGACAACCACTCCACACTAGGCTGCACGTGCGGTTCTGAACGAAGGTCAGCCAACGTATTTGCCAACAGGAATACGTTCTTCTGAGCATTATCGACCAGACGCCCCTCCATAACAGTTTGCTCTGTGGCCAGTGCCGACACTGGATTGATTCTAGGTTTGATCGATTCCAGAGCAATGTTGGCGGCGAATGTTCCGACAACTGTCAAGGGTACAGTGATCGCTGCCGTAATTACCGCGCTCTTGGCAATATTACGTCGTTCAGGCACAAGCGCGCGATTAGCTTTCGCCATCACTAATTCGCTGGAGTTTTGTTCCAGTGCACTCTGCGAAAAACTATCGACCTCTTTACCGTCTACTCGACCTGTTGTCGGCTGAGAAAATAATTTATCCCGGGCCTCTGCATCTTTCTGAGCTTGCCACTGTTGACGTTGTTTTTCTTTGTATTGAGCCATTTCCGGAGTGTCAGGCGTATTTATATCGGAGCTATCCCCAGGCTGACGCTGACCCGTGGTGTGCCCAGGCGCGTCGAACCCACTTACCTTTTCATCAATCAAACGTTGATCAAACTTGCTTTCCGTCTCTGGCAGCTTGCTTACTGATGGAGCGTCTAACCTCGGAGCATCGACCCTTACAGGGCTGGGAGGTGAACTTCTGGTCCATCCCCCACTTATGAAATCCCCAACCCTTGAGGATACTACCTGTCGCACAACTGCATTTGAAAATATCATAATGTTCTACCTAATGATTGTTTACATTAGAAAGACATCCATATCCCTCAAGTACTATGTGATGAATCACCTCAAAAACGATCCACTTATCAAACAAAAAAACGCCATTAAATAAGAGCCGAACAAGCAGCTAGAACATCATCAAAACCAACTACACCCACACTAAATATTTACGCCACGCCACTAAAAAAGCGCATGATAATTGCAATCACTCCTACTGATGCAGTGAGTGCCCCCTCCACGTCCAGCGAAACTAAGACGTCTTCTGCGAGGGCGTCAATGCGCTCACCACGCCAAATTGCGCCAACTGAGGACCATAGGGTGTATTTGTGAGGGTACTATACGCATACCACGCCCCCTTCTTGAAGATTGCGACCACTGGCGTAAGCACGCCATCTGATTCCACCTGATGAAACCCTTTGACTATAGCTCCCTCTTTATAAGTCTGTGTCACGTCATACGATCTATAATTCCCTTTTAGTCGAGGAAGCACCTCATCTGCATGTTTGTTAAGCCCCTTCGCACCCTTACCTACAAGTACGCCCGCACGTTCCACATTTCTCGGAAGCTGAATCATATCGGTAATCCCCGCAGAAGCACCGACGCTCGCAAAAATAGAACGCTTGATAATACTGCCTGCTGACTTGCCGGCTTTAAACGCTCTACGCGCCGCACTTGCCCCAGGAAGAAAAAACCCAAAATATCGAAGGCGAGATTAAAAACTGCTCCCCCAACGTTGCCTTTCAACGAGTCTTGAATACCATCATAAAAAGGAACGAGCGAAAGGAGAAACTCATTGACTGCCTGGTTAGCCCTCGTATTTTTTTCAATTCTTGTTTCACCGGCAGCCTGTTCTTTTAAATGCACATAATTTTTCGTAAAGAACTTACCCACCAGTGTCGCCAGCGAGCCGCTTCGAGGGGAAAAATAAGCACCTTTCTCTCCACTCTTCAGGTCAGCCGAATCACGCTCGCTATTGGTCGCATCAAACTGAGTAAACACATTATAGGTACCGGCTACACGTGCCTTGGAACCCTTGGCAAAATAATTGCTGTCATCAAAACCTGGCTGTTCTCCCGGCACACCTTCTTCCTTGACGATTTTTCCCTGGCCGGGAAAGTAACTATAGTAGTGGACCTTCCCGTCAGCCTCCTCCACTTTCATAAGTACACCCAGCCCCCCTTCTAAATCCTTTAGCTCTTGCGGAGTCGGTTTTCGTGGTCGGCGCCCGGGATTAAGAGACAAACCAGGTATAAGCTCTGTACCCAAAAAAGGGCGAGACACCTCCATGAAAGTTACATTTGATCGCTTTATACACTCTTGGTCCGCTATAGGCAGTAAGGAAAGCTGGTACTTGAACTGGACCGCCCAGGCCAAGGCTTGACCCTTTTTATGTTCCTCAAACGTGTCAGAAAATTTTTTATTAATATTTTTATCGAGCTCGGAAAACGAGATTTCATCTGAGTCCAAGGCAACTCCTTTTCATTGACCGGCTTCCACCGTTCCGGCTCGAATGGCTCCGTCATATAGACATCCAGTGGCGATACCAAATAACTGGCGTCTGGAATACTGCGCAATGTTTCCTTGGTCGGGTCTATATCCGGGAAAACCCTCTTGAATTCTGCGAGTGCCACCTCCTCCCGGGTGGGTGGAGGTTTCATTAACTCGGCGCGCGCCCACATCAATTCCTTTTTTTGCTTTTTCAAAACCTTTAGCGAAAGTTCAACATCTTCAAACCTGTATTGGCCGGTAGGGTTGTTTTTTATCACACCATTGGCGACGCCCCACGCTACAAGAGGATTGGCTGACGCGGCAGCCAACTCACTGCCCCCCTCCTCAAGAACACTTAGCTGCGCATCGGCATAATTCATTACTTGACTAAAGGTCATGTTCCCCGATGCACCGGGCGCTATTTGCTCTACCAGTGCAACTGCTATACAGAATTCCGCCCAGGTATGAGAACCGTATACAAGGTGAGGAGGAATATTTTTCACCACAAGTTCGGGGGCGACAGCTGATAGTAATAATTGCGCAGCAAGAGGTGCCGCCTCAACTCCTACCTTGGTTTCAAGATGGGCTGTGAAACGTTTGACGATTTCGGCAGCCGAGGCACCGACGTTTTCACTTTTATAGAGGTTATAGCCCGCCAGGTTGAAGCAAGATTTTTTGGGATCCGGATCAAGCTCTTGCAAAAGCGCCGCAGTCACGGCCTCAGTTGCACCGGTTGGCGAGTCTGCCAAATGGATTTTTTCCTGGATGGCCTTGCCCAACGCCTGCGCCTCAGGCGACCGAATGAGCTGATCCAATGCCAACGAAGGGTTGCCCGCAATATCTTTTTTTGAAGCCGCCCCCTGCGTACTGACCAAAGTACGTAACAAACTGCCGACTCCAGGACCATTCTGAGATTCAGGTGCCTGGGTTGCATGTTTCAACTTCCACTGATCCACCAGTACTTTCATCTTGCGTAGGTCGGTTTTGCTCATCAGCCCAGCAATATGCCTGACGCCCCCAGCGTTCACCCCCGGCATCCGATGGGCAAGGTCAAAGGAGAGAACGTTAGCCAAGTCATGCGCTTGAGTACTGGTGCCAGGCAGTTCGTACCCATACTTTTGGAGCAGTTGCGAAACATTTATTTTCAGGCGCTGCTCGGTGAGAAATAAACTCGAACGCCGATCAATCGGAACCGTTACATTATTCAGATCGATCTTCCCTTCAGCATCGTCCTTCTGGGACCTCAGCGCAGCAATAAGTGCATGACGGTCAGCGTCATCACCCAGCGCCTTCACCTGCTCTTCCAACGCCGCTATAGATCGCTGCGCACCATGGCTCACAGGTGCAAACTCAAACGCCGCCCCTGCCCGCAACTTTTCACGATGCGAGATGGCTTGTGAAGGGGAGAGGTCGATAGGTTCTCCGTAAAATCGCCCCACCGTGTACAGCGGCACCTTACCGTCCGGCCAAGGATAATTGAACGCCTGGCCGGGCATTGGAGCGATCGCCTTGGCAATCGACAACAGCACTCGAGAGACATCCGACCAACTCGAATCGTCCTTCAAGGAGAAAGTGTGCATTTTGCCATTTACAAGTCCCGTCAACTCCCCGAGGAACGGATCCAGTTTGAGACTCTTGATATCAAGTCCCTGCTCTTTCGCCCAGGATAAAAATCCAAGGCTTTTGAACGCTGCGTCCAGTTGGGTGCGCCAACGCCCAAGTGTGGACTCCGCAGGCACTTGAACATCGGGCGGTGCTATAGAGGTCTGGTAGGAGCGTGTCGCTAACGCTACAGCGTAGGATTTTGCCAACTGAGTGTCAGCAAGTGCGCGGGCCTTGGGGGTGTCAGGTACTTGCGCTTGGATGTTGCTCATGCCGGATGCGTTAGGGCCACTCACGCTGGGGGCAGCCGCAGGAGGCTGGCCCGAGACATGATTTGATGCGGCCGGCGCTACTTTAACCTCGTCAAGACTTGTCATTTATACACTCGCATACGAATTGAAATAAGTAACTGTTCGTATGCTGTGTGGTGTTAGTACAGGCAAATGGCACAACAAAAATCCGGAAAAGCTAAACGAGTTATTTCAGTTATAAAATATTGCTTATATAAGGGCCTACTTATCAGGACTCACAACTGCGGATGTAGCAACGTACAGGTCACGGTCTTGAACAACGTTCGATTCCGTGTTTGCGTAATTTTCTGTAAAACGTATTCCGGCTCACTCCCAAATGCTCCGCCGTACGGGACATATGCCAATGTTGTTGCTTGAGTGCGTCGAGCAACGCCAAACGCTCAGCCGTATCCAACGGTGCCAACAGGCTGGACTCGACAACCCTCACCGCTGGCGCTTGACGAATGGTGGACGGCAAATCCTCAAGTGTGATTTGCCCGCCCTCGCAAAGCGCTGCCAACGTACGCAGTACATTGCGCAATTGCCGCACGTTGCCCGGCCAGGCATAGCCGAGTAATGCGTGGTGTGCCTGCTCATCAAGCGATACAACCTGCCCTGCCGATTCTTCTGCCAGCAAAAATGCCAATAATTGCGCTTTGTCGCTACGCTCACGTAAGGGGGGCAGGGTAATTTCAAGGCCGTTGAGGCGATAATAAAGATCTTCGCGGAAGCTACCATCGGCACCACGGGCCAACAGGTCCCGATGAGTAGCGCTAATGATTCTGACGTCTACCGCCTGGGGCGCGCCGCCGATGGGCACCACCAGGCGATCTTCCAGCACCCTTAGAAGGCGGGCTTGCAACGCAAAGGGCATGTCGCCGATTTCAT
>JAFHKH010000449.1 GCA_016937595.1 Pseudomonas cedrina subsp. fulgida
GACAGCACCGCGACCCAGGGCAGGCGGCAAACGCTGAATTCCACGTTCCTGGGTGTTCGGGTAATCACCTGCTGGTGATTCAAGCGATTTCGCGGGCCGATGACGCCAAGGGCCATGCAGCGCTGGTGAAGCAAATTACCGGCGGTAAGTAAGCCTTAGTCCTGACAACACAAATCAACTGTGGGAGCGGGCTTGCTCGCGAAGGCGGTGGTTCAGTCAATCGATGTGCTGACTGACACACTGCATTCGCGAGCAAGCCCGCTCCCACATTGAAATCAGTATGGCTTGGAATAGGGTGTTTATGTGGGATATGGCGCCAAATCGCTGGGGTTGTGGCAAACTTCGCCGTTATAAATGCCATGGTCGTCGTGAAGGGCTGCGACGCGATGGAATAAAGCGATGCCGGTTTGGTGCCCGCGGTGCGGAATCGGACTACTTACAGTTTGGTACGACGGTACCAATATCTTCTGCCTGACAGATTTAGAGGAACGACCGTGCATAACGTCGTCATCAGCGGCACTGGCCTGTACACCCCGGCCAACAGCATCTCCAACGAAGAGCTGGTGCAGTCTTTCAATGCTTACGTGCAACAGTTCAACAGCGACAACGCCGCCGCCATCGAGCGCGGTGAGGTGCAGGCGCTGACCGAATCCAGCGCCGCCTTCATCGAGAAGGCCTCGGGCATCAAGAGCCGCTTCGTGATGGACAAGGACGGCATTCTTGACCCCCGGCGCATGGCCCCGCGCCTGCCCGAGCGCAGCAACGACGAATGGTCGGTGCTCTGCCAGATGGCTGTCGGCGCCGCCGAACAGGCGCTGCAACGCGCCGGCAAGACTGCGCCGACATCGACGGCGTGATCGTGGCCTGTTCCAACCTGCAGCGCGCCTACCCGGCTATCGCTATCGAAGTCCAGGAAGCCCTGGGCATCAAGGGGTTCGGTTTTGACATGAACGTGGCCTGTTCCTCGGCGACCTTCGGCATCCAGAACGCCGCCAACAGCATCCAGCTGGGCCAGGCGCGGGCGATCCTGATGGTCAACCCGGAGGTTTGCACCGGGCACCTGAACTTCCGCGACCGCGACAGTCATTTCATCTTTGGCGATGCGGCCACCGCGGTGATCCTGGAGCGCGCCGACCTGGCCACCTCCAAGCATCAGTTCGACGTGGTGAGCACCAAGCTGCTGACCCAGTTCTCCAACAGCATTCGTAACAACTTCGGCTTCCTCAACCGCACGGCGGAAGAAGGCATCGGCGCGCCCGACAAGTTGTTCGTGCAGGAAGGCCGCAAGGTATTCCGCGAGGTCTGCCCGATGGTGGCCGAGCTGATCGGCGCGCATTTGCAGGAAAACCAGCTGAACGTGGCCGATGTGAAGCGCTTCTGGCTGCACCAGGCCAACCTGAGCATGAACCACCTGATCGTGAAGAAGCTGTTGGGCCGCGAAGCCTCGGTGGAAGAAGCCCCGGTGATTCTGGACACCTACGCCAATACCAGCTCGGCCGGTTCGGTGATTGCGTTCCACACCTACCAGGACGATTTGCCCAAGGGCGCCGTCGCGGTGCTCAGCTCGTTTGGCGCGGGTTATTCGATCGGCAGCGTGATCCTGCGTAAACGCTGACCGAACGGCCGAGCACGGTCAAATGTGGGAGCGGGCTTGCTCGCGAAGGCGGTGTATCAGTGACGCATGC
>JAFHKH010000045.1 GCA_016937595.1 Pseudomonas cedrina subsp. fulgida
ACAGTAAGCCCGCTCGCCACGACAGGCCCACACCCAACAGTAGGCCCACTCACCACAACAGGTTGGCTCATCACGGGGTAAATCATCCGCGTCCAAGGGTTTCCGGCACAAGCATTGCTTTATCCATTCATCTGGCCCAAAACAGGAGCATTCGTTACCCCCCGACCCAGAGCCGACCTCACAAGAAAGTAACGACCAGGCCCATTGGCACCCTTAGCCACGGGCTCATAAAAAATGCGTTTTTTGAAACGGCAGTGCCACCCCCTGCTCTGCTCGGCACTGACAAGGTACTGGAATGGCTCGATCTTTCTTTGATGAAATGAATGATGCAGACGGCGCATGTCGTGCGCATTATCAGGATTTCTCCCGTTGGCTGGCGAATACGCCGCCGGAACTGCTGGCCCAGCGCCGCCGCGAAGCCGATTTGCTGTTCCACCGCGCCGGGATCACCTTCACGCTGTATGGCGATGAAAACGACACCGAGCGCCTGATTCCCTTCGACATCATCCCCCGTAGCATCCCCGCCAGCGAATGGAGTGTGATCGAACGCGGCTGCATCCAGCGCGTCAACGCGTTGAACATGTTCCTCGCCGACATCTACCACGACCAGCGCATTATCAAGGCCGGGATCATTCCGGCGGAACAGGTGCTGGGAAACGAGGGTTATCAGAAGGCCATGATCGGCCTGGACCTGCACCGGGGCATCTATTCGCACATTTCCGGCGTGGACCTGGTGCGTGATGGCGACGGCACCTACTACGTGCTGGAGGACAACCTGCGTACCCCCAGCGGTGTGAGCTACATGCTCGAAGACCGCAAGATGATGATGCGCCTGTTCCCCGAAGTGTTCGCCAAACAGCGCATCGCGCCGGTGGACCACTACCCCAACCTGCTGCTCAAGACCTTGAAGAGCTCCAGCCGCCTGGACAATCCCAACGTGGTGGTGCTGACGCCGGGGCGGTTTAACAGTGCGTTTTTCGAACACGCGTTCCTGGCCCGGGAAATGGGCGTGGAACTGGTGGAAGGCGCCGACCTGTTCGTGCACGACCTCAAGGTGTTCATGCGCACCACCGACGGTCCCAAACCGGTGGACGTGATTTACCGGCGCATCGACGACGCCTTTCTCGACCCCCACGCGTTCAACCCCGATTCCATGCTTGGCGTACCTGGCCTGGTGGCCGCTTATTGCGCCGGCAACGTGGTGCTGGCCAATGCCATCGGCACCGGTGTGGCCGATGACAAGTCGATCTACCCTTATGTACCGCAGATGATCCGTTTCTATCTGGATGAAGAGCCGGTGCTGCAGAACGTGCCGACCTTCCAGTGCCGCAACCCCGATGAACTGTCCCACGTGCTGGCCAACCTGCCGGAACTGGTGGTCAAGGAAACCCAGGGCTCCGGTGGCTACGGCATGCTGGTCGGCCCGGCCGCCAGCGCCGCCGAAATCGAGGACTTCCGTCAACGCATCAAGGCCAGGCCCCACGCGTACATCGCCCAGCCCACGCTGAGCCTGTCCACGTGCCCCACCTTTGTCGAAAGCGGCATTGCCCCTCGGCACATCGATCTGCGGCCCTTTGTGCTGTCGGGCAAGGAAACCCGGCTGGTGCCCGGCGGCCTCACCCGCGTGGCGTTGAAGGAAGGCTCGTTGATCGTCAACTCGTCGCAAGGCGGCGGAACCAAGGACACCTGGGTGGTGGAGGACTGAGTATGTTGAGTAGAACCGCCGCGGACCTGTACTGGATGTCCCGTTACCTGGAGCGCGCCGAGAACCTGGCGCGCATGCTCGAAGTCAGTTATTCGCTGTCGCTGATGCCCCAGGCCGGGCGCAGCGATGGCCTGGATGAACTGGCGATGTCGTTGCTCAGCAGCGGCACCCTGGAAAACTACCTTGAGCGACACGCACAGCTGGATGCCGAGCGCATGCTGCATTTCTTCGCCCTGGACGAGGAGAACCCCGCCAGCATCTACAACTGCCTGCGCGCCGCACGCGGCAACGCCCATGCGGTGCGCGGGCGCATCACCGCCGACATGTGGGAAAACCTCAACGCCACCTGGCTGGAAATGCGCAGCATCGCCGCCGGCGGCCTGGCGCGGCATGGCATCAGCCACTTCTGCGATTGGGTCAAGCAGCGCTCACACCTGTTCCGAGGCGCCACCTCGGGGACCATCATGCGCAATGACGCCTACCGGTTCATTCGCCTGGGCACCTTTGTCGAACGCGCGGACAACACCCTGCGCCTGCTGGATGCGCGCTACGAGATGTTCGGCGAGGAGTCCGAAGAAGTCAGCGATTTGTCGGCGCGCGGGTATTACCAATGGAGCGCCCTGCTGCGCGCGTTGTCGTCGTTCGAGGCGTATACGGCGCTGTATCCGAATGCACTGAATGCCCGCTCGGTGTCCGAACTGCTGCTATTGCGCAGCGATGTTCCACGTTCGTTGCACGCCTGCATCGAGGAGTTGAGTCACATCCTCGCCGATTTGCCCGGCAGTTACGGGCGCACGGCGCAGCGGCTGGCGGCGGAGTTCGAGGCGCGGCTGAGGTATACAGGGATTGATGAGATTCTTGAAGACGGCTTGCACAGTCGTCTTACCGAATTCATCGACACCGTGCGTGAACTGCGCGCGCCATTCAAAGCTCCTACCTGGAGGTGGTTTAGGCGGCACCTCAAGTGAACGTCACAGGTCTATGGCTGAACTTCAGGTACTGCAAGGGCTCCTTAAGCAATGAATAAGGGTTGACTGCCGAAACGTGGTGTTGTGAGTTGGCAAACAGAGACCTGACCATCTTTTCACCGTCCGCGCCGTGGAGCTTGTTGGCCTCGGCGAATACTTTCGACATGGTGGTGGAGCCGTGTGTCATCGTCACGGTCCCAGCGAAGGCGTGAACGGGGCGCTGGATCAAGCGCTGGAACTCTTTGGCGAAGGACTCATTCCCCCGTCCGGCGTAACAGATAAGCAGCCGGACATTGTCATAGCGGCTTGGGTCGATCTGCTTGGCCCTGATTTTGTTCAGCACTTGCTCGGGTGAATGCTCCACACCGTTGAGCAGCACGGTATGGCGGTCACCCAGCAAGACGTCAACCGTGCTCAGCTCTCTGCCGTGGGCACAAATATTCAGGCGCGTCACGCCTTGGACGGTGTCTTCAAATGTGTAGAGCTCTCCGTCGATCTGAGTAATGGCTTGCATGGTGCCGCCCAGGGTAATTCCGTTGCTGCCTTTCAGATTTCGATCCAGCAGGTTCATCTTGTCGAGGGTCACCTCCTGGATATGCGTCACTGCATTACGCAGCGCGCTTGAGACTTGCGGCTTAAAGCTCGTGAGGGGCAGCCCGTAGGCATTACCGCCCTGCACATCGTAGGCATACCACTGCGCCGAAGGCTTATCGTATTGAGCGATGACGCCCACGGTTTTCGCATCGACCTGCGCATTGCCCACGGCCACATCCTCAAGCCGTGAAAGGCTTTCCACGTTCGCCGGCGTCACCAGGTGCTGCGGGTTCAAGCCATAGCCATGGGCCGACAATGAGCCGAATTTCTTGCCGATCGCCATGGGCACCTCCGCTTGCTGGGCGAAGGTGGCGGTGAAGCCTGCTCCCCCAACTTTTCCGTCGCGCCTTCTACGCCGAGCACGCCGTGCAGCGCCGGCATCAGAAAACCAAACACATCCAGCTCAGCGTCGGTGAACGCCCCGGTGTAATCGCCTTCGCCGGCCTTGCGATAAGCCGAGACGAACGGAATCAGGTTGATCAGCGTTTCTTTGACTCGTTGATCAAACTGCTGGTGTTTTTCGTAGCTCGTAGTGCCTTCAGCGGTTTTTTCCATCGCCTCGACGTCAGATAGCACAAAATTGGCCGCCGCTTGAGCAATGGCCACGGACGACGGGTGAGCATAGCTGTCGGGCGCTCCATCGCCATTCTCGCCGCTTGCCGTTACTGTCAGTGGCAAGCGGTCAATAATGAGGTCGTCGCTTCGTGCATTCGCGCGCGGTACGGTGCCCCTCCGGTAGGCGGCATAATCGAGGTTCATCGACCGGCCAGATTCGACGCCTTGGGTAACTCCTCCGGCGAACACTTCAGGGCGCTGCGCCGCATTGCTGGGCCCCAGCTCAAAGGCATCGGGCAATCGCGGGTTTTTCCGCAGAATGCCTTGAGCCGGGAACAGTTCGTAACATGTGCTGGGGGACGTACGATGAGTGCGAATCAACAGGCCAAAATGCCCACGCCTTGCTTGCGCCTGGACCTCATAAGGCGTGCGGGAATTGACGAAAAAACCTTCACGCACCGAGTACAGCTCAGGCTGGCCATACGCCAGGTTCTTGCGGTCTTCAAGAGGCAACTGGGCAATCATGTTCTGGACATTGACGGCGATACTGCCTTTCAGCGCTGCGAGATAACCTTGAAATTCACGGTGAAATCGCTGTTTGAAGTCGGGCTGCTTTTCCAGCGTCTCCTTGATGTGGTCAAAGTGCACGGTGGGGTCCTCGCACACCCACTTGACCGTCGGATGCGCAAACGCACCCGCCATGAACAGCTCCAGGATCGAAAACTGCCCTGCGGTGGCGTCATTCAGCCGGTCATACAGCCCGAAGGGCCCAAGGTAGAGCGCGATGCGGTCTAATGATTTTTCGGACGTTATCGATGCGGACTCAACATCGACATCGCTGCCCAGCAGTGTCTTGAGTTCCGCCAATGCCATGTCACGACGCGAAGGGGCCTGGCCTTGTTGCACATTGCTGGCCTGCACCAGTTGCGCCAGGCGTTGATTGAAGCGAGTTCGCGCCGTTGCGAGCTGTTCCTGCGGATAGGCATCATCTGCGCGCGGCGAGATAACCCCATTGGCTATGGCCCAGTCCACAAGGGAATTGCGCTGGGCCTGTGACTGTATCCGGCGCCCGGCGGCCGTCACCGGTTGGGTCTGGCCAAATGTCATGACCTGTTTGAAGGTCATGGTGCGAGACGTCCCTGGCGCGACCTGTTCAATACGGGCAACCGAGCTGGCAAGGCTGGCCCAGGTATGGGACCCGTAGACAACGCGAGGGGGAATATCACGTACCAGGAATTCGGGCCCCATGTGACCGAGCAACAACCTGGCCGCGGCCGGCGCCTGCGCTTGACGCACCTTGCCTTGAGCGACGAGGTGCCGGGTCAGGTTGGCGATAATCTGCGCAGGTGGGCGCCCCCAATTATCGCTCTGGGCCAGATCATAGCCCGCGACATGGTTGCGTCGGGTACCCGCAGCCGGATCCAGGTCCAGCACCAGCGCGGTCATGGTCCAGTCCAGAATAGCGGTGCCGCTGGATTTGCCGTTCAGCGCTGCTTCCAGCGCCTTACCCAGTTTCTCGGCGGCCGGGTGTGACAGCATTCGCTCCAATACCTCATCAGGCGCCAGCGGCGGGCCTGACGAGGTGTCGGGACCTGCCAGGGCCTGCCAGACGCTGCCACCCTCCTCCACGCCTGCCGCTCGGAGAGCCGGCTCAATCTGGGCGCTCACCTGGGTGCGTTGCTGTGCCGTCAGCAGTTGTTTTCCGAGCAACGGCCAATAATCGCCCCGTGTGCCAGGTTCCGGCAGTTGAAATGACAGTACCTTGATAAGATTCATCAACTGCTCGCGGGTGCTCGGCAGCTCGAAGCCGCTGCCCTGCAGAAATTGCTTGAGGCTCACTTGCGTCGGCCCACCGGCCAGCCTCTGCTGAGCGAAGCCAGCGTGTGGATGCACCTGCATCGACGTGCTGTCGAGCAGCGCACTGACCGACGCCGTTGGGCCGGCGGTCGCAGCCTGTTCAACCGCGCAAGCGCTTGGATCAGGTTGAACCGGTCTTGAGCCACACCTAAGGCCAGTCGCTGCGCGGCCAGGCGCGAAGTTGAGCGCGGGTCCGGCTCGATAAATGCGCGATTGAATGGAGCCTGACTGCGCGCAAGCCGGTCGGCGTCGATTTTTGCCTGCGCCTTGCTCAAGGTGCGGGTGTTCTCACCATAAAATGCCCCGACCAGCATCAGGGGCGGGGCGTTCTCCGGGAAGCCGATCGGTGGGCGAAGGAAGTTGAAGCGCCGGTCCGGTGCTATCGCCGCGCCGGCTGCAAGGATCGGCCCCGCTACACTTGACCAGCCCGAGTCATCCTTCAAACTCAGTGTGCGGGGATGACCATTGAACGTGCCGACCAGCGAGCCGTAGCGCTGGCTTACCACCATGGTCCGGAGGTCCAAGCCACTGGAGGCTGCCCAGGCGAGAAAATCCGGGCTTTTGAACGTATCGCAGTACACCTGCCACCATTGTCCGAACCGAGAATGTGCGGGCACATCTGGCAAGCGTGTGCCGTAGCCCAATACCTCGCCCCACGCTTGTTCGCGCAGCATGTCGCTGTAGTGCAAAGCCAGTGCCCGGTCGGCGGTGGCCTCGGATGACTCCATGGGATCGCCAATGACAAGGCTGTAACGGTCACTGATCCCGGCAAGTCGTTGGCGTTGTTCGGCCAGTGCATGAGCGCCTCGGACCAATGGCGACCGCTGCATGTCGCTGTCAGGTATCGGCGCAAAGCCACCGGCCTGCTTTATTGCCTGCGCCCGAGCCCGGGCGTGCTCCGCGGTTTCAGGAGTGTGGGTCTCGCCATAAAAGTTACCGACCACCGCCAGCGGAATTCCCGCAGTGGGCGCTTCCAGCACCAGCTTGCGGCCTTCTCTGGCCGGCACCAGAACGTTCGCAGCCTCTAGTATGGGTGCCGAAATCGCCTTCCATCCCGCATCGGATTCAGGGCGCAAAAAGCCTTGCTTGCCGTGGAACGTACCCGACAGAAAGCCACTGTGGGGCTCGAGCACAATGCTGAAAATATCCAGCCCGCGCTGCTCGCACCAGAGCAAAAAAGCCGGGTTCTGCACGGCGTCCCGGTACTGTTTCCACCATAGGCCGATGGACGAGTGCTGAGGAATATTATCCATATGAGTGCCTTCGTAGCCCTCGGCATTCGTCCACTGGGCGCTTTCCAGGGCCTGGATATAATGCTGCAGCACCGTCTTGTCGGCGGCTGTTTGGGAGAATTCCTGCTGATCGAATTCCGGCGCCGGTGAATGCCCGGCGTGAGACAGCGGCTGGGTGGACGACGGCTGGCTTGCAGCGTTCGTTTCGGTGTAGGTGCGACTGGAAATGAGCATGGCGATAACCACTTGGCAGGTAACCCCTGTGAGTGGTTATGTGTCCCGTAGGAGCTGCACACATTTGATAAGTAAATATTACCGTTTTCGTGTGCGATTCAACGGCGTAGCGCCGTTATTGCGCGTCGAAGTTCAAACGTCCCACCAGCTTGGCAACAACTGGCGCACCCGCGCCTCGCCGAACCGATCGTCGATCAACATCACCACGCCGTGGTCCTGCTGGCTGCGGATCACCCTGCCCGCCGCTTGCACCACTTTCTGGATGCCGGGGTACAGGTAGGTGTAGTCGTAGCCGGCGCCGAAGATCGCGCCCATGCGCAGTTTCATCTGTTCATTGACCGGGTTCAGCTGCGGCAAGCCGAGAGTGGCAATAAACGCACCGATCAACCGCGCGCCGGGCAAATCGATGCCTTCACCGAACGCGCCGCCCAGCACGGCAAACCCGATGCCCTGGCTGTGCTCGGTGAACTGGTCGAGAAAAGCTTGGCGCTCGGCTTCGCTCATGCCGCGCGACTGGTGCCATAACGCGATCTGCGGGTGTTTTTCGGCCAACAGCTGCGCCACTTGCTGCAAGTAATCGAAACTTGAGAAAAACGCCAGGTAGTTGCCGGGCTGTTGGGCGTACTGGCGGGCGATCAGCTCAACGATCGGCTCCAGCGAGGCGTGCCGATGGACGAAGCGCGTGGAGATTTCATCGACGATGCGCACCTGCAACTGCTCGGCCTTGAACGGCGACTCCACGTCGATCCACGCCGTATCCGCCGGCAGCCCGAGCAAGTCTGCGTAGTAATGACGCGGGCTCAGGGTCGCCGAAAACAGCGTGCTGCTGCGGGCGGCGCTCAACCGTGGGCGGATGAATTCGGCGGGCACCACGTTGCGCAGGCACAGGGTCGAGCTGCTGCGCTTGCCCATGAGCGAGCGCTTGCTGATATCGAAAATGAAGTGTTCGTTGAACAGCTCCGCGACCTTGGCGAATTGCAGCACCTCGAAATAGAACGCCTGCAGCTCGCCACTGAGGTCTGCGGGGTGGTCATTGAAATACTCGCCCATGGCGCTGGCGCACAGGCTCAGGGCCTGCAACAGCTTTTCAGGCCGCGCCGCATAGGCCTGGTACGGCGCGAGCTGGTCCTTGTGCAGCGCGTTCCACTCACGGTTGAGGCGCTGCAAGGGCTTCTTCAGCGGTTCGGGCGCGCTGTCGCGCAGGAGCTTGAGCCGGTACTGGTCGAGGCTGGCGCTGCACATCGAACGGGCGCGTTCGACCAGGTTATGCGCCTCGTCCACCAGCACGGCCGCGCGCCATTGGTTGAGCTGGGCCAGGCCGAACAGCATGGCGCCAAAGTCGAAGTAGTAATTGTAGTCG
>JAFHKH010000450.1 GCA_016937595.1 Pseudomonas cedrina subsp. fulgida
CAGTTGCAGCAGGCGCAGGCCGGCGCTGGTGAAGCGCAGCGGCTTGGTCTTGCGCACAAACAGCTGCATGCCCAGGCGCTCTTCCAGCTCCTTGAACTGATGGGACAGCGCCGATTGCGTCAGGTGCAGACGCTCGGCGGCTTCCACCAGGCTGTCGGCCTCGCGCAGGGCGTGCAGGGTCTTGAGGTGACGGATCTCGAGCACGCGGCTCTCCATGAAGATAATTTGTGGCGATACTGGAATGCGTGAGTTTGTCTCATGTTGCATGGGTCTGTCGACCATGACCGTTGGGCACTCTTCATCAAACTGTCATGCAAGTGTGGCAGCGCGCTTGAACAAACTTCATCAGACTCGCGCTCTACTGGGGTTCTGCGTTTCGGTGTTTTTCATGCGCGTGTTGTGTTTACTGGCCGCTTTATTGTTCGGCCTGCCGTCTTTTGCGGCTTCTCGATGTGACGTCAATGTCCCGACCCAAACGGTCGACCTGGCTCAGGTGAGCATCGCTTACCAGAGTGTCGGTCGTGCGTCCGACCCCGCCTTGTTGCTGGTGATGGGCCTGGGCGGGCAGTTGATCCACTGGCCCGACGAAGTCGTCGTCGCCCTTTGTCAGCAAGGCTTTCGGGTGATCCGCTATGACAACCGCGACGTCGGCCTGTCGACCTGGCGCCAGGCTCCGGCGAATGCCAACCTGACCTTTGAGGTCCTGCGCTACAAGCTCGGCCTGCCCGTGGCGGCGCCGTATACCTTGACCGACATGAGCGACGACGCCATCGGCTTGATGGACGCCTTGCAGATCGAGCAATTCCACGTGCTGGGCGTGAGCATGGGCGGCATGATCGCCCAGCACCTGGCCGCCATGGCGCCGCAACGGGTGGAAAGCCTGACCTTGATCATGACCAGCTCCGGCGCCGAAGGCCTGCCGGCGCCGAATGCGGCGCTGGTGCAATTGTTGTCGCGCCGCAGCGCGCCCAATCGTGAAGTGGCGCTGGAACAGCAGGCCGATTTGCTCGCGGCGCTCGGCAGCCCGAACGTGAAGGATGATCGCCAGGCGCTGCTGCACCAGGCGGCGCTGTCCTATGACCGCGCGTTCAACCCTGAAGGCGTGAAGCGCCAGATCATGGCGATCCTCGCCGAACCGAGCCGCGTGCCGTTGCTCAACCAACTGCGCGTGCCGACGCTGGTGGTACACGGCACCGCCGACCCCCTGTTGCCGGTGATGCATGGCGTGCACCTGGCCGCGCATATCCAGGGCAGCCAACTGAAGCTGATTCCCGGCATGGCCCATCGTTTCCAGGAGGCGTTCAAGGCGCCGCTGCTGACGGCGGTGTTGCCGTACCTGCAAGCCCATCGCGAAGATGCGGCGCACTGGGCGCAGATTGATCCGGTGGCGCCTGCGAAGCTGCTGTGACATTGGTGTATCGTGCAACCTTTGCGGCCCATTCAAGCAGCGAGGTTGCCTACCATGAGTACTCCCCTGAAAATCGATTTCGTCAGCGATGTGTCCTGCCCCTGGTGCATCATGCCTGCGCGGCTTGACCGAAGCCCTCGACCAGCTTGGCGTCGAGGTGCAGGCGAGATCCATTTCCAGCCGTTCGAACTGAACCCGAACATGCCCGCCGAGGGGCAGAACATCGTCGAGCACATCACTGAAAAATACGGCGCCAGCGCTGAAGAGTCCCAGGCCACCCGTGCGCGCATCCGCGATATGGGCGCCGAGCTGGGCTTTGCGTTTCGCACCGATGGCCAGAGCCGTATCTACAACACCTTCGACGCGCACCGCCTGTTGCATTGGGCCGGGCTGGAAGGCTTGCAATACAACCTCAAGGAAGCGCTGTTCAAGGCGTATTTCAGCGATGGGCAGGACCCGTCCGACCACGCGACCCTGGCGATCATCGCCGAAAGCGTCGGCCTGGATATCAACCGGGCGGCGCAGATTCTCGCCGGCGACGACTACGCCGCCGATGTGCGCGAACAAGAGCAGTTGTGGATTTCCCGTGGCGTGACCTCGGTGCCGACCATTGTGTTCAACGATCAGTACGCCGTCAGCGGCGGGCAGCCGGCCGAGGCGTTCGTGGGCGCGATTCGCCAGATCATCAGCGAAGCCAAAAACTAAAGCCGAACACATTTGTTCATCGCTGTTTTCAAGATAAGTGCTGGCCCGCCCCTTGCATTGACCCCCTGAAGCCTTAGGGGGAACACTGCCTTGAACATTCTTGATCTCGACCACAGCCTCACCGGCCAATCGCCGATTGCCCGGCGCTTGGCCAGCGGCCGTGCCACGCGTATCGACCTGCTGGACCTGGGGCCGAAACTGCGCCTGTGGTCCACCGAAAAAACCTGGAAGCGCTTTACCCAGCGCCTGGCCCAAAGGCCGCGTCCCACGGATGCGCGCCCGGAACTGCTGTTTGTCGGCTCCGGCGACTATCATCACCTCACGCCAGCGTTTCTCGCCGACGTGAAAGAGCCCATCAGCCTGATCCACTTCGACAACCACCCCGACTGGGTACGCTTTGCGCCCAGGCGCCACTGTGGCTCGTGGGTCAACCGTGCATTGAAGATGCCTGCGATCAAACGCATCGTCACCCTCGGCCCGTGCAGCGATGACCTGCATAACCCGCAGTTGCGCGGCGGCAACCTCGGCGCCCTCAAGCGTGGGCAGTTGCAACTGTTTCCCTGGCAGCATCCGCCCTCGAAAGTCTGGGGGCGGGTCGGTGACGGCGCCGGCCATCAACAGCAGGAAAACCACCTGCACTGGCGCAACTTGGCTGAGCTGGACTGGGCGACGTTCCTGGAGCAGATGATCGACAGCCTGCCCACCGAGGCGATCTGGATCACCCTCGACAAAGACGTGCTCGCCAGCGAAGACGCGGCCACCAACTGGGACCAGGGCGGCATGCGCCTGAGCCACTTGCTGCAAGCCCTGCGGGCCTTGGCCGCGCGCAAACGCATCCTCGGCATCGACGTGTGCGGCGAGTTCGCCACGCCGGCGTTCAGCAATGCCTTCAAGCGTTGGGAAGCCAAGTCCGACCAGCCCCCGGCCGAGCGCTGGAGCGCGCAGGATCTACAGCGCAACGCGGTGACCAATGAAGCCCTGATCGACCTGTTTGAGGAGCTGTTCCCGTGACGTCGACCGTGGTGTGGCTGGTGGCGTTTTCCATCGTGCTCGATGTGATCGGCCAGTTGTGTTTCAAGATCGGCCTGGACCGTTTGCCCGAGTTGGAGGGCGGTTTTCGCCTGAGTGCGTTCTGGGGCCAAGTGTTCAATGCGCCGTTGTTGTGGGCCGGGATCGGCGCGTATGTGATCGAGTTTTTCGTCTGGCTCGAAGCCTTGTCCCGCGCGCCGCTGAGCCTGCTGTTCCCGGCGGCCGCGCTGGCGTATTGCGGGGTGGTGCTGGCGGGCAAGGTGGTGCTGGGCGAAACCGTCAGCCGCCGCCGTTGGCTGGGCACGCTGGTGATTACCTTGGGGGTGATGTTGGTGGCGATTGCCGGGAGTCAGGCATGAATACGCATCCGTGGCTGCATGGGCGTTTCGGCACGCTGGTGCTGTGGGCCTTGTTGATCTGTACCGAGAGCGCCGGGCAATTGTTCACCAAAGTGGCCGGGGACCAGCTGGGCCAGATGGATTTCAACGGGCAATGGCTGGGCGAGGTGGCCCGCAACCCAGGGATACTGGCGGCGATTGCCTGCTACATCGGCGCGTTTTTCGTGTGGATGCTGATCCTGCGACGCAGCAGTTTATCCCTGGCGTTTCCGCTGAGTTCACTGGTGTTCGTGGCGGTGCTGCTCGGTTCGTGGTTGGGGCTGGGGGAACATATCAGCCCGTTGCACTGGGTGGGGGTGGTGGTGATTATCGGCGGGATCGCCCTGTTGGCCGAGGGCGAAGAACACTGAAATGTCGCTATGAAATGGGGGGCAAAATGTGGGAGCGGGCTTGCTCGCGAAAGCGGTGTTTCAGTCGATACATACTTCACTGACCTACCGCATTCGCGAGCACCGCTCCCACAGTTTTAATCAGGGTGATTCAGTTGAAGGTGTAACTGATCGCCGTCTGCACCTGACCCTGATTCACCTCGCCGGTCTGCCTGACGATGCTGCTGTCCGCCGCCGAACCCACCAGGTGCACCCAGCTTGCGCTGGTCAACAGCGACCAATGGGGCGCCAGCGGGACCTGGAAGCTCTGGCTCAATGTGACATTCTGCAACCCGCCGTGGGCGTTGTAGGCCTTGAAACCGGTGGCGGCCGCTTCGCTGTCATCCACCCCGAAATAGGTCTGGGTCTGGCGCGCATCGGCGAAATGCGCCGCCAGGCCGCTACTGCCGATAACCCCGCCGCCCAACGGGTAACCCAGCTCGCCGCCGACCTTGCCGAGCGCGCCACTTTGCGCATGCCCGCCGCCCACGGCCTGGCCCAGTTGTGCGTAGACCCGCCAGAAATCAGCCGGCGCATATTGCACAAACCCGCCTATCTCAGCCATGTCCGACACATTGCGCAGCCCCTGCAGCGACCCGTTGGAGGTGCGCCCCTGCAAGTAATTGATGTAAGGGCCGGCGCTGAAGCCGTGGCTGTGCAAGGCGCTCCAGGTCAAGCCATCGTCGGTGCCCAGGCTGACATCGCCCCAGTCCAGGTCGAGATAAGGCACGGCCGGGTTTCGTAGCGGCTGCCGGTGGGGTCATGGGGCTGGTAGCTGACGCCTGCGCCGACGTCACCGGTGATGCCTGCGGCGTGCGCGCTGAGGCTGAGCAAACCGGCGAGTGCAGCGCATGTGATCCTGGACATGGTCACGGCTCCTGAAGTGAATACACGCGCATGAACGCGCAGACCGGCATACCCACGCAAGCACTCATCTTGTTTGTAGCAAGCTACAAAAATTGTAGCTCCCACCCTGCTTAGAACGGCGCAGGCCCAGCCCCGCTGGGCGCTGGCCAATTGGCACAGTCCCTGCTCTACCCCTAGTGCAAGCGCAGACAGCGCACTCCATCAAGGTAACCACAATGATTGACTGGCATATCGTGTGCGACTTCGACGGGACCATTACCCCCACCGATGTCATCGACAACGTCCTCCAGCGTTTCGCCGGCCCCGAGTGGGAAACCATCGAACAGCAGTGGCTGGATGGGCATATCGGTTCACGCGAATGCCTGAGCCGCCAACTGGCGCTGATCAAGGCCACCCCGTCCGAATTGCTGGCGTACTTCGACAGCGTCGAGATCGACCCGGACTTTCCGGATTTCGTCGATCACGTGATGGGCCTGGGCGCCTCCATCGAAGTGGTCAGCGACGGCATCGAGCAGGGCATCGCGCGGATCCTGTCACGCCACTACGTGACCTTGCTGCCGATCCTCGCCAACCGCCTGCGCCAGGTCGACCAGAACAGTTGGCGCATCGATTTCCCCTATGCCAGCGACGCCTGCCGCGCCGCTTCCGGCAACTGCAAGTGCAAATCCACCCCGCCTGACAAACGGGTGCTGGTGATTGGTGACGGCAAGTCCGACATGTGCGTGGCGTCCACCGCCGACTTCGTGTTTGCCAAGGGCAGCCTCGCCGACTACTGCGTCGCCCACCAGATTCCCCACGCGCGTTTCGACAGCTTTGCCCAAGTGCCGGCGTTGCTTGCGCAATTGCCGCAAGGCCTTGCTGCCAATGCCGCCTCCTTTATTGAAAATCAGGAACTCTTCCATCATGTCTGATATCCGAATCGCCACCGCCGAAGACCAGGTCCTCCTGGATAAGGAAGCCAAGTACTGCTCCTACGGCGACACGGTCCACTACATCGAGCCGCCGCGCATTTTCAGCCGGTGCGAAGGCTCCTATGTGTGGGACACCGAAGACCAGGCCTACCTCGACCTGCAAATGTGGTACTCGGCCGTCAACTTCGGCTACGCCAACCCGCGCCTGAACAACGCGCTGAAACAGCAGATCGACACCCTGCCGCAGATCGCCAGCCAGTACCTGCACAAGGGCAAGATCGAGCTGTCGGAAATGATCGCGGTCGACGCCAAGAACAAGTTTGGCCTCGACGGTCGTGTGCACTTCAACGTCGGCGGTTCGCAGTCCATCGAAGACTCGTTGAAAGTGGTACGTAACGCGTCCAACGGCAAGAGCCTGATGTTCGCCTTCGAAGGCGGCTACCACGCCGTACGCTCGGCGCGTCGTCGATCACCTCCAGCTACCGCTACCGTCGCCGCTACGGCCATTTTGGTGAGCGCGCGCAGTTCATTCCGTTCCCGTACCACTTCCGTGGCCCTAAAGGCATGACCAAGGAAGAGTACGGCAGCCATTGCGTGCAGCAATTCGCGCGCCTGTTCGAAACCGAATACAACGGCGTGTGGGACCCGAAGGTCGGCCAGAGCGAGTATGCCGCGTTCTATGTCGAGCCAATCCAGGGCACCGGCGGCTACGTGATCCCGCCGATGAACTTCTACCGCGAACTCAAGCACGTGCTGGATCAGCACGGCATCCTGATGGTCTCCGACGAAATCCAGATGGGTTTCTACCGCACCGGCAAACTGTGGTCGATCGAGCACTTCGACGTGCAGCCGGACGTGATCGTGTTCGGCAAGGCGCTGACCAACGGCCTCAACCCATTGGGCGGCATCTGGGCCCGCGAAGAGCTGATCAACCCGAAGATCTTCCCACCGGGCTCGACTCACTCCACCTTCGCCTCCAACCCGTTGGGCACGGCGGTGGGCCTGGAGATGTTCAAGATGACCAACGAAATCGACTACGGCGCGATGGTCATGGCCAAGGGCAAGTTCTTCCTCGAAGGCCTGCAAGACCTGCAGAAGCGCTTCCCGATCATTGGCGACGTCGATGGCCTGGGCCTGGCCCTGCGCTGCGAAATCTGCGGCCCGGACGGTTTCACGCCGGACAAGGCGACCCTGGATTACATGGTCGAAGAGGGCATGAAAGGCGACATGGTGGTGGATGGGCGCAAACTCGGCCTGATCCTCGACGTGGGCGGTTACTACAAAAACGTGATCACCCTGGCACCGTCCCTGGAAATCAGCTACCCGGAAATCGAGCTGGGCCTCAAGCTGCTCGAGCAACTGCTGGTGCGGGCGACCCATCGGTGAGCCCGGCAGAGATCGACCTCGGTGAAGGCACTGCCGGCTTCGTTCTCGGTGACGGACCGGTCGGTGTCCTGTTGATCCATGGCCTGACCGGCACCCCGACGGAATTGCGCCAGGTCGCCAAGGGCCTGGCCAAGGCGGGCAATTGCACGGTGTACGTGCCCACCCTGGCCGGGCACTGCGGCGACAACAGCGACCTGCAGGCCACCGGCTGGCGCGACTGGTACGAAGGCGTGCGCAAGACCTTCGTGGGCGTCAAGCAGCGCCACGCACAGGTGTTTGTCGGCGGCTTGTCCATGGGCGCGGTAATGTCGATGTACCTGGCTTCGGAGCATCCGGGCCAGGTCGCCGGCTTGCTGATGTATTCCACCACGCTCAAGTACGACGGCTGGAGCATCAGCAAGATGGCATTCATCACGCCCCTGTTGATCCGCATTCCGTTCGGCGTGCGCCTGTTCCGCTTCACCGAGAAACCGCCCTACGGCATCAAGAACGAACGCCTGCGCGCCATCGTTGAACGGCAGATGAAAGAAGGTGAAAGCAGCGAAGCGGGCTTGTTGACGATGGAAGGCGTGACCGTGCGGGAATTGCACTGGATGAACGCCCAGGTCAAGAAACGCATGCCATCGATCAACGTACCGGCGCTGGTGCTGCACTCCATCGAGGACGACATCACCAGCCGCTGGAACGCCGACTACGTGGAACGCCACCTCGGCGGGCCGGTGACCAAGATCCTGCTGGACAACTGCTACCACATGATCACGGTCGACCTGCAATACCGCCGGGTGATCGAGCTAAGCGCGGGCTTTATCGAACAACACAGGACCCCCGGTGGCGAGCGGGCTTGTTCTGGCAGGAGGGTTCCCTGTGGCGAGCGGGCTTGCCACAACAGGCCCGCTCACCACAACAACCCCTCGGTCATGAATAAGGGAAACCTGTGATCACCACCCAAGCCTTCCCGACCATCCGGGCCATCCAGCGCAGCGCCTGGAACGACTGTTTCCCGGGTGCCCTGGAGGACTGGGACTATTACGTCGCCGTGGAAAACGCCGCCATCGATGATTTCCAGTGGCGCTACCTGGCCGTCTACAACGAGGGAACGCTGGTGGCCGTGGCCGCCGCGTTCATCACCCATTATCGTCTCGACACCACGGTGTCGGGCGCCGGCAAGCGCATGACCGAACGTGTGGCACGACGCTGGCCGCGCCTGCTGCGCCTGGGGTTGTATGCCCTCGGTTCCCCCGTGGCGGAACGCTGTGACGTCGGTTTCGCCAGTGGCGTGCCGCCGGCGAGCCGCCCGCTGTTGCTCGAACATCTACTGCACGCCGCGCGCCGGGATGCCGACGACTTTGGTATCGGCCTGCTGGCGGTCAAGGACGCGCCGAGCAACGACCCGCATTGGCGCCAGAGTTGCCGGGCGGCGGGCTTCCAAAGCATGCCGAGCCTGCCCACGGGCGTGTTGCCGCTGCCTTATGGCTCGGTAGACGCCTACCTCGGCTCGCTGGGCAAATCCACCCGCAAGGACCTGCGCCGCAAACTGCGCGCGCCGGGGCCACGGGTGGAGTGGCGGCGCAATATCGACGACGTGCTGCCCGAGGTCATGCGCCTGTACCAGGCCACGCTGGCGCGCGCCGAGTTGCAATTCGAACAGTTGCCCGCCGGCTACTTCACCGGCGTGCTCGAACGTCTTGATGAGCGCGCGACCTGTGTTCTTTACTGGGTGGACGAGCACCTGGTGGCGTTCAATCTGGTGCTGGTCGACGAGCACCGGCTGGTGGACAAGTTTTTCGGGCATGACGTCGATTTCACACGCGACTACAACCTGTATTTTCGCAGTTGGCTGACCAACGTCGACTACTGTATTCAACACAATATTGCGCGGTATGAGTGCGGGCAGGCCGGGTATGCCAGTAAGCTGCGCCTGGGTTGCGAGTTCCAGGGCAACAGCGTGTTTTTCCGCCACCGCAACCGGCTGGTCAACAGCCTGCTCATGCTTGTAAAACTGTTTATTCGACCGGACCGTTCCGACCCTGCCATGGCTGCTGCGATAAGCGAAACCTGATGATCACCAAAACCCGCCAGAAAGCCCGTCCCTTTGCCATTTCGCGCTGGAGCGTCCAGCGCAAGCTGGTGCTGGCGTTCTGGTTGGTCAGCGTGATTCCCACCATGATCGCCGCGGAACTGGCCGCCACCACGCTGTCGCAGATCTTTGACAGCAACGTGCGCATCTGGCTGCAGGAGTCGACCAAGATCGTCAAGGACGAGATCGGCGACATTCTTCACGACAACGCGCGCATGGCCAAACTGTTCCTGCGCTACACCAGCCCGCCGTCGAGCCGGCAGGCCGCCAAGCACGACCGGCTGACCGCCGACATTGCCGACGCCACCGATATCGACGTGGTAGCGCTGATCCGCGCCAGTGACCACAAACTCGTGTTCAGTACCGCCGCCGATGACATCGTCAAGCAGATCAGCCTGGCCAGGAACACGGTATTGCAGACCGTGCAGGTAGGCGGCGTGTCCACCGGCATTGTGGTCTCGACCTTTGAAACCAGCCAGGACGGCGTCGATTATCTGTTGTTGGTGGGGACTTACCTGGACAGCAGTTTCCTCACCAGCGTGGCCGATGTGCACTCCCTGGACCTGCGCCTGTACCTGGCCAACCCCGACGGTTTTTCCGAGATATTCTCGACCCAGCGCTTTGAGGATCACCCCTCGCGTATCCCCAAGAATGTCGAAACCGCGATGCGCAGCACCAAGCAGCCCAGCGAGCAGTTCACCAATAATTACAGCGGTTTGTACTGGCCGATCTTCAACGATGCCGGCGACCTGCAAGGCGTGATTTTCAGCGGCTTGCTGCGCCACACCAGCCTGGTCGGGCTGGTGAACCAGAGCAATCTGTTCGTGCTGATCTTCCTGCTCAGCTCGGCGTTGTCGCTGGCGGCGGGGGTCTGGGTGTCGCGGCGCCTGACCCAGCCGCTGCGGGATCTGTCCCAGGGCGTCGGCGCGGTGATTTGCGGCGACTACACGCACCGCGTGGTGGTCAGCGGTGGCGACGAGCTGGCGCAATTGAGCAGCACCTTCAACCATATGACCGAGCGCCTGGGCGAGTTGCATCACCTGGAAGCCCAGTTGCGCCGGCGTGATCGCCTGCACGCCCTGGGTGAAGTCGCCATGGGCCTGGCCCACGAAATCCGCAACCCGCTGGGGATCATCAAGACGGCGACCCAATTGCTGCACCGCCGGGCCGACCTGGCGCAAACCGACAAGCGGCACCTGGAATATGTGATCAGCGAAGTCAGCCGTATCAACGACCTGATCACCGAGTTCCTCGACTTTGCCAAGCCCAACCCACCGTTGCGCGCAGTGCTGCCCGCGCGCGCCCTGGTGGACGAAATCCTCGGCTTCTGCGGCCCGGAACTGGCTTCCCATCACATCGATGCACAGATCGATGACCAGGCGCCGGGAGCGACCCTTTACGCCGATGCCAAGCAGCTCAAGCAGGCGTGCCTCAACCTGATTCTCAACGCCATCGACGCGATGCCCGAAGGCGGGCGCCTGACCCTGGGCATCCGCACGGCGGGCGAGCATACGGTGATCAGCGTCGCCGACACCGGCCAGGGTATTGAGGCGCAAATGATCGAGCGTATCTTCACGCCCTTCGTCACCACCAAGGCTTCCGGCACTGGCCTGGGCCTGGCCAAAGTCTATTCGATCATGGAAAGTCACGACGCCAGCATCGAGTGCGTCAGTGAGAAAGATGCCGGCGCCACCTTCAGCCTGTACATTCCGGCGATAGGCGAAGACAACGAGGACAGTCATGACGCATAACATTCTGGTGGTCGACGACGAACCCAAGCTTTGCGACCTGCTGGCGTCGGCCCTGGGCCAGAACGGGGTGCAGGTGTTTATCGCCGGCAACGGTCTGCACGCGCTCAAGGTGCTGGAAGGGGAGGCCATCGACCTGGTGATCAGTGACTGGCGCATGCCGGGCATGGACGGGCCGGCGCTGTTGGCCGAGATCAAGCTGCGCTATCCCCACGTGCCGGTGATCGTGATGACCGCCTACAGCACGGTCAAAAACGCCGTACAGTCAATGCGCAACGGTGCCTACGACTACATCGCCAAGCCGTTCGACATCGACGAACTGGACATCACCGTGGCCAAGGCCCTGCAGTTTCGCGACATCATGCGCGACAACGCCCGCCTGCGTGCCGAGCTGGATGAACACGCGCAGTTCGACAGCCTGGTCGGCGACAGCCCGGCGTTTCGCAAAGTGCTGCAAGCGGTGGACTCGGTGCGCGACAGCAGCGCCACCATCCTGTTGACCGGCGAAAGCGGCACCGGCAAGGAAATGGTCGCCCGCGCCATCCACAAGCACGGCAGCCGTGCCGACAAGCCGTTCGTGGCGGTCAACTGCGCGGCGATTCCCGAAGGCTTGCTGGAAAGCGAAATGTTCGGCCACCGCAAAGGCGCGTTTACCGGCGCCGTGGCCGATCGGGTAGGGCGCTTCCAGCAAGCCGACCAGGGCACGTTGTTTCTCGATGAAGTGGGCGACATGCCACTGGCCCTGCAAGCCAAGATTCTGCGCGCGTTGCAGGAACGCGTGATCGAACCGGTGGGCGACCCGCGCGAGCGCAAGGTGGACGTGCGGGTGATCGCCGCCACCAACAAAAACCTGTTGGAGGCGGTGGCCAACAAGGAATTTCGCGAAGACCTGTATTACCGCCTCAATGTGTTCCCTATCCCGCTGCCGGCGCTGCGTGAACGCGTGGAAGACATCGCGCCCCTGGCCCGGCACTTCGCCCAGACGCTGAGCGCCACTGCCGGCAAGCGCATTAGCGGGTTCAGTGCCGAAGCGCTGCAGGCCATGGCGGCGTATCACTGGCCGGGCAATATCCGAGAGCTGCAGAATTGCGTGGAGCGCGCGACCATCGTGGCGGCTTCGCCGGTGATTGAGGATATCGACTTGCCCGCGTACTTGTTTGCGTCGAAACCGAGCGAGGCGGCGCGACACCGATCCTCAGCGACGGGCCGGGTATTCCGCAGGATCTGGATGCGGCGCTGGCGGAGGTGGAGAAGGCTTATATTCTGGCGGCGCTGCAGGAGAGCAACGGCGTGCAGGCCGCGGCGGCGGCGAAGATCGGGATTTCCGAGAGGAGCTTCTGGTATCGCTTGAAAAAGCTGGGGATCCAGGTCGACAAGATAGTCCGCTGACCTCTCTGTCAGCCACAGATCCAACTGTGACGATCGTTCCCACGCTCTGCGTGGTAATGCATCAGGTGACGCTCTGCGTCACGCTTTGGGACGCGGAGCGTCCTGGGCTGCATTCCCACGCGGAGTGTGGGAACGATCATGTGGGAGCGGGCTTGCTCCCATTGACCGTTGTGTCAGGTGTGAAGGCGTACCCAGACGCTCACCAGCACCGTCGCCGCCATCAGCCAGGCTACCGCTGCTACGGCCAACGATGCTTCCAGCCGCATTCGATCCACCACCACATACAACGTCGCCAAATACACAAAATACGGAATGATCGACCACATCCCGAACAGGATCGTGGTCTTCAGATCCTCCACCGAACGGCCCTTGCCGACGATGTAATGGGCGATCAGCGCAAAGGTCGGAAACAGCGGCACCAGGCCTGCGATGTAATAGTTTTTGGTCTTGGCCAGCGCCGCCAGAATCAACACCACCGCAGCGCCCAGGGCGGCCTTCAGGAAAAGGTCCATCAGTGGCTCAACCCGTATTTTTTGACTTTGTCGAACAAGGTGGTCTTGGCCATGCCCAGTTCCTGGCTGGCCTGGGTCAGGTTGCCGCCGCTGCGTTGCAGGGCGTCGTTGAGCAGGTTGCGTTCGAAGGCCTCCACCGCCTCGGTGAACGCCAGGCCGTGGTTGCCGGCGCTGGCGCCGCTTTTCTTGAAGGCCGGCAGGCCCAGGGCGAAGCGTTCGGCCACGTTGCGCAGTTCGCGCACGTTGCCCGGCCAGTCATGGCTCATCAGGCTCGACAGGGTCTGGTTGTCCAACTCCGGCACGCTGCGGTCAAAGCGCAGGGATGACTGTTGCAGGAAGTGTTCGAACAGCTGCAGGATGTCTTCGCGGCGCTCGCGCAGGGGCGGCAGCTCCAGGGTCACCACGTTGAGGCGATAGTACAGGTCGCTGCGGAACTGGCTGGCGCGGCTCAATTCGTCGAGGTCCGACTTGGTGGCGGCGATCACGCGGCAATCCACCGCCACGCTCTGGTTCGAACCCAGGCGCTCCAGGGTGCGCTCCTGCAAGACGCGCAGCAATTTGATCTGCAGGTTGATCGGCATGCTCTCCACTTCATCGAGAAACAGCGTGCCTTGATGGGCGTGTTCGATCTTGCCGATGCGGCGCTTGCCGGCGCCAGTGAAGGCGTTGGCCTCGTGGCCGAAAATCTCGCTTTCGAACAGGTTTTCCGGCAGGCCGCCGCAGTTCAGTGCGACGAACTGGTGGGCATGGCGCCGGCTGAAATCATGCAGGCAGCGCGCAACCAGTTCTTTGCCGGTGCCGGTCTCGCCTTCGATCAATACGTTGGCCGAGGTGTCGGCGACGTTGGCGATCAGCTCGCGCAGGTTCTGCATGGCCGGCGAGCGGCCGATGATGCGGCCTTCCAGGGAGTCGCGCTCGGCCAGTTGGCGGCGCAGCGACCAGACTTCCCGCGCCAGCCCGCGCTGCTCCAGGGCGCGGCGCGCAACCTCAACCAGGCGTTCGGGGGAGAAGGGTTTTTCCATGAAGTCATAGGCGCCGTTGCGCATCGCGCGACGGCCATGGAGATATCGCCATGCCCGGTGATCAGCACCACCGGCAGGCTTTTGTCCAGGGCCTTGAGCCGCGTGAGCAGCTCCAGGCGTCGATGCCCGGCAGGCGGATATCGCTGATCACAATCCCGGCGAAGTTCTCGCCGATGCGCTGCAACGCCTCTTCGGCACTGCCCACGCCAACGCTGGGAATATCTTCCAGGGCCAGGGCTTGCTGGCAACCGAGCAACACATGGGGGTCGTCTTCGACGATCAGTACGGTGAGGTCGTCTTTAAGGGCTGTAGCGTCTGTATTCATGTCGACTCAGCTTTTTGAACGCCCGCCAAGGGCAGGCACAAAACAAAGGCCGTTCCACCACTGGCCGGGTGCTCCACGCGAGGTTGCCGCCGGTGGCCGCCGCGAGGCTGGCGGACAGCGTCAGGCCCAGGCCCAGGCCTTGCTCGCCGGGTTTGGTGGTGAAGAACGGTTCGAACAAATGCTTGCGTGCCTCGGGGTCGATGCCGTGGCCATTGTCGCGCACCTGCAGGCGGTATTTACCGTCGACGCTGCTGCCTTCCAGCCATAGCTCGGGGGCCGGCTGGGCTTGCATGGCGTCGAGGGCGTTGCCGATCAGGTTGACCAGGATCTGCTCCAGGCGCGTCTGGTCGATTTGCAACTGGGCCTGGGCAAAGTCGCGGTGCAGGGTCAACGGCAGGCTGTCCAGGCGTGCGCCGAGTACCTGGAACGCGGCGTCCACTGCCTTCGCGAGGCTGGCTTCGCCCTGGTCGTCGCCGCGCCGGGCGAAGGAGCGCAGGCTGGCAGTGATGCGCCCCATGCGGTCGATCAGTTCGTTGATGGTCTTGAGGTTGGCGCTGGCGGTGTCCAGCGCACCGCGCTCCAGAAAGCGCACGGTGTTGCCGGACAAGGTGCGCAGCGCGGCCAGCGGCTGGTTCAATTCGTGGGCGATGCTGGTGGACATCTGGCCGATGGCCGCCAGCTTGCCGGCCTGCACCAGTTCATCCTGGGCGCGGCGCAGGGTTTCTTCGGCCTGGCGCCGTTCGCGGATCTGGCCCTTGAGCCGTTCGTTGCTGGCGCGCAGGTCGGCGGTGCGTTCGGCGATCCGCCGCTCCAGCTGGCTGTTGGCTTCCTGCAGGGCTTCCCGCGCGGCGAGGCGGGTGGCGATGACTTTGCGTCGCTCGTTCCAGGCAATCAGCAAAAACGCCACCAGGCCAAACGCGACCGCCACCAGGATGCCCTGGTTGATGGCGGCGCGGCGCAGGTCGTTGAGCGGGGTGAGCAGGGTGAAATTCCACGGCGTGTCGTTGAGCGGGCGGGTTTGTGCCAGGTAGCTGACGGCGTGCGCTTCGTTCACCACCTCGCTGTTGGCCGGGAAGGTCAGCTTCTCGGTGCCTTCGTTGAGGCGTTCGCGAGCCAGGGGCTCCAGCGCGTTCAGCGTTGCCCAGTAATATTGCAGGCTGTGGGCCAGGCGGTCCTTGGTGTCATCGCTCAGCGGACGCACCGCTTTGAGACGGCGGGCCGGGTCGCTGGAGAGGATGATGATGCCATTCTCGTCGCTGACGAAGGCTTCGAGGCGCGCGCGTTGCCAGCGTTCCTCCAGGGCTTCGAGGCGCACCTTGACCACCGCGACACCGATGATCTTGCCGTGCTCTTCCAGGCCGTGGGCCAGGTAGTAGCCGGGTTCGCCGTTGGTGCTGCCGATGCCGTAGAAGCGGCCGGGATGGCCACGCACGGCGTTCTGGAAATAGGCGCGGAAGGACAGGTCTTCGCCCTGGTAACTGTCGGCATCGCGCCAGTTACTGGTGGCCAGCACCCGGCCGGTGGTGTCCATCACATAGATGGCCCGGCTGCGACTGCGTCGGTTCAGGCCTTCGAGGTAATCGTTGACGGTCTGGCGGGTTTCCTGGCTGGGGTCGGCCAGCAGGCTGGACACGCTGGATTCCAGCTCCAGGAGGCTGGGCAGGTAGGTGTATTTGCTCAGTTCACTTTCGACGGTGCGGGCATGCAGCTCCAACTGGCGTTCGCCGGTGACGCTGAGGGTGCGAATGCCATAGTACTCGCTGATCCAGAAGCCGATGTAACCCAGGCCGACCATCAGGGCGATGATCAACGGCGGCAGGAACAGTTGGCGGATCAGGCGTGGTTTCACGGCAAGTGATGGCGCTGCGGCGCGAAATTGGTTGGGGTCGCATTTCATCACAGATGCCTTGGGTCAGCCAGTTGTGCTGAGGGTGCTTAGCCTGTGGCGAGCGGGCTTGTTGTGG
>JAFHKH010000451.1 GCA_016937595.1 Pseudomonas cedrina subsp. fulgida
CGGTGCATCAGTGAAAAATGTACTGACTGACACACTGCATTCGCGAGCAAGCCCGCTCCCACATGGATTTGTGTGGGGCCTAGAAAGTGAGTTTGTAACCGATCGCCATGAGCATCACCGCCAGACACGGGCGCAGCACACCGTCCGGGACTTTGCCGGTCATGTGACTGCCCATGTAGATTCCCGGCAACGACCCCATCAACAGAAAACCCAACAGGTGCCAATCCATGTTGCCCATGCCGGCGTGGCCCAGGCCCGCCACCAGGGTCAGGGGCACGGCATGGGCGATTTCGGTACCGACCAGACGGCGCGTGGCCAGGAACGGGTACAGGATAAACAGTGCGACCGTGCCAAGTGCGCCGGCGCCAATGGAGGTCAGGGCGACCATGGTCCCCAGCACTGCCCCGGTGATGACGGTGAGTGCGTTCAGGTGACGCGGGTGCATGTGGTAGCCATCGCCGGCATGACGCTGGGCAAAGGCCAACAGGCTTTTCTTGAACAGGATCGCCAGCGCCGTCAACAGCAACACCACGCCAAGGGCCTGCTTGATCACCGCGTTCATCGCGCTGGGGTCGGTGTGCAGGCTGGCCAGGAACCACAGACTCAGCAGCACCGCAGGCACGCTGCCCAGGGTCAGCCAGCCGGTGATGGTCCAGTCGATGTTCTTGTTCTTGCCATGCACCAGCACCCCACCGGATTTGGTGATGGCGGCGTACAACAGATCGGTGCCCACGGCCGTGGCCGGGTTGATGCCGAACCACAGCAGGATCGGTGTCATCAAGGAGCCCCCACCCACACCCGTCATGCCAACGATAAACCCTACAATCAGGCCGGCAACCACGAAGCCCACATTCCCCACATCCATTACAACTACCTGCGGCCTGATAAATTTCTGGCCGCAGGATAGCGATTTTTCTTATAACGACTTATATCAATATGATCTGACTTTATGCCATTTAGCTCAGTCGCTGGCAGACGTAGGCCTGGGTCTGATAGGGAAAGGCCACGGTGTCCCGGCCCTTCAACGCCGGGTGCGTGTCAATCAGTGCCTGCAATTGCTCTGTGACACGGGCCTTGGGCCCTTCGGCCAGCGCCGCAATGAAGCTCACAGAGAGAAAGCGATCCATGATCACCTCCTGAGGGCTGCCGACATGGCTGTAGGGAAAACAGGTACTTTGAAGCTCGGAAAAATACTGACCGGTGAAGGCTTCACGCCAGCGACCTGTGTGAAAGCGCGGCGTATCACCTTCATAGGGGGTGATGATCTCAGTGATGGCTGCCACCCAATCCACCGATTCGTCGCGTACATTCCAGACCAGGCCAAGGCGGCCCTGGGGCTTGAGGACGCGATGGATTTCCGCCAGGGCGGCCTGCGTGGAAAACCAGTGAAAGGCCTGGGCGCACAACACCGCATCGGCGCTGGCGGCCGGCAACGGGATGGCCTCGGCGGTGCCATTGACCAGGCGCACATCCGGCAGCAGCTTGGTCAACTGCGCGCCCATGGCCGCCACGGGTTCCACGGCAATCAAGGTCGGCGCCAGGGTGCTGAGCAAGCGCGTGAATTTGCCGGTGCCGGCGCCCAGGTCGATCACCGTTGAGCGGGCGTCAATTCGTAGGGTTTCGGTAAGCCAGCCGGTGAGTTGCCTGGGGTAATCGGGTCGGCCTTGGGCATAAGTGCCCGCCTGGGTGGAAAAACCTTGTTGAGCAGACGCGTGGACACCAGTCATTGCCAATCTCTCCTCAGGTAAAGCGGGGGCACAGTGTGCGCCTTCCCTTTCGGGTTTTCTAATCGACGTTGGGCAGCCACAGACGAAACCGCGCGCCGCCCAATGGCGATGCCAGTGCCGTCAAGGTGCCGCCCTGGGCTTGCAGGGCGCGCCGGCTGATGGCCAGGCCCAGGCCGAACCCGCCGGTCGTGCGGTCACGGCTGCGGTCCAGGCGGTAGAACGGCTCGAAGATGCGTTCGCGCTGGTCCGCCGGAATCCCGATACCGTCGTCGTCCACCCAGATTTCACAACCCTTGGGGCACACCTTCACACTCACCTTAATGCGTTTGTCGCAGTAACGCGTGGCATTGCGCAGCAGGTTCTGCAAGGCGCGGGCGGTGAGACGCGGGTCGAGGCTGAAGCGCTCCACCGCGCAGTCGAGCGCCACATCGATGACGATTTCGGGGTTTTCCAGTTCGTCGTCGACGCTGCCGAGCACGCTGTCGATGAATTCATCGAGCACTACATCGACCCGCTCCGGCAGTTGCGCCGGGTTTTGCAGGCGGCTGTAAGACAGCAGCTCCAGCACCAGTCCGTCGAGCTCGCGGATATGCGCCACCAGGCTTTGCAGGCGTTCGCGGCTGGCCTGGGGCAAGTCTTCGGAGAGCGCCAGGGCCAGGCCGAAGTCCAGACGCGTGAGCGGCGTGCGCAGTTCATGGGACACGGCATTGAGCAAGTCGCGCTGCTGGTTGAGCAGGTGCTCGATATCGTCGGCCATGGTATCGAACACCGAGGCCAGGCTGCCGATGCTGGAGCTGGCCGCAATCCCCGTGCGCTCGGCCAGATTGCCCTGGCCCAGTTGCGCGGCGGTGCTTTTCAGGCGCTCCAGGTCGCGCCAGTGCGGGCGCAACCACACCAGCAGGCAGGCCAGCAGCGCGGCAATGATCAGCACGTTGATGGCCCAATACAGCACGTTCATGTCCATGGGGTCGGGCGGGATCGTCAGCTTGACCACGAATTGATCATTGATCGGCGAACTGATCTCTTCCATCCAGCCCCACTCGCCCAGGCGCACCACGGACTTGCCCTGCTCCAGCAACTGTTCCTCGGCGGGCGTGTAACTAGCGTCCTGGCGCAGCAGCAATTGGACTTTCAGCGGCGCGAAGTCGTGCCCCAGTTGCTCGGTCACCTGCGACCAGCGTTCCACGGGCGCGCGCTGGTATTGCTTGACGATCAGCTTTTGCTGGCCGCGGGTCTGCTCGATGTTGTAGTTCATGTAACGGTGTTCGAACAGCTGGATCACCAGGGTCGGCACCAGGTACATCGCCGCGCTGTAGGTGACGATGGTAATCAGGTAGAGACGCAGCAGGACGCGGAACATGGCTCAGCATTCCCACTCGGAACGGCTGAACAGGTAGCCCTTGCCCCACACGGTCTTGATCTTGCGCGCTTCACCGGCGCTGTCGTCGAACTTGCGGCGCAGCTTGGAAATGGCCACGTCCACCGAACGGTCGGTACCGTTGAATTCGATACCGCGCAGGCGCTGCAGGATCTGGTCGCGGCTGAGCACTTCGCCGGCATGCCGCGCCAGTACCACCAGCAGGTTGTATTCGCCGCTGGACAATTCCACCGCCTGTTCGCGCCAGGTCACGGTGCGCTCCGACAGGTCAATGCACAGGTTGCCCATGATGATCTGGTCATTGGCGACCTGGGGCTCGGACAAACTGCTGCGGCGCAATAACGTGCGCACACGGGCGAGCAACACGCGCGGCTCGCAGGGTTTGGTCACGTAGTCGTCCGCGCCCATCTCCAGGCCCAGCACCTGGTCATGGCTGTCATCGCGGGCGGTGAGCATCAAAATCGGCAGGCCCGCCGAGTCGGCGCGCAGCAAGCGGCACACCTGCAAGCCGTCGAGACCGGGCAGCATCAGGTCGAGGA
>JAFHKH010000452.1 GCA_016937595.1 Pseudomonas cedrina subsp. fulgida
GGCCTCTTCGCAGGCAAGCCAGCTCCCACATTTGACTGTATTCACAATTCAACATGTGGGAGCGGGCTTGCCCGCGATAGCGGTAGTGGCCTAAGTGCTAATTTTGAGACCGATCAACCCGCAAATGATCAACGCCACACTGGCCAACCGGAATAACGCCATGGACTCCCCGAACAGGATAATCCCGGCGATTACCGTACCCACGGCCCCCACGCCCGTCCATACCGCATAGGCAGTGCCCAGCGGCAATTCCTTGACCGCCAGCCCGAGCAGGCCGAGGCTGATGGCCATGGCGGCAATGGTCAGGGCAGTGGGCAGCGGCTTGCTGAAACCGTCGGTGTACTTCAGGCCAACGGCCCAGCCGACTTCAAACAAGCCCGCAAAAAACAGAATGATCCAGGACATGTGACCTCGCTTTTCCAGGCGGGGTCGTCCCCGGATTCAACGCTCATTGGCGCCGCGAGGTCGTCCCCGCGCAGCGCGTAGAGTGCCGAAAATGGATCAGACGATCAAGTTTGCGGGGTGTTCTCCAGGACGCGACGGTCTTCCTTTTCGCTCATGCGGCGGAAGTAGGTCGACAGCAATGCCCCGGAAATATTGTGCCAGACGCTGAACAACGCACTCGGCACGGCCGCCAGCGGCGAAAAATGCGCGCTGGCCAGCGCGGCGCCCAGCCCTGAGTTCTGCATGCCCACTTCCAGCGCCAGCGACTTGCGCTGCGCCAACGGCAATTTGAAGGCGCGGCCGGTGAAATAGCCCAGCAGGTAGCCGAAGCTGTTGTGCAGCATCACCACCGCCATGATCAACAGGCCCGACTCGGCAATCTTCGCCTGGCTCGCCGCAACCACCGCCGCGACGATGATCACGATGCTCACCACCGACACCAAGGGCAACACGTCCACCGCATGGCGTACCCGATCACCGAGCACGCGTTGCGCCACTACCCCCAGCACGATCGGCAACAGCACCACTTGCAGGATCGACCAGAACAACTCCATGAACGACACCGGCAGCCAGGCCGACGCCAACAGCCAGATCAACGCCGGCGTGAGCAGCGGGGCGAGGAGGGTGGTGACGGCCGCGATGGCCACCGACAACGCCAGGTCGCCACGCGCCAGCCAAGTCATTACGTTGGACGAAGTGCCGCTTGGGCAACACCCGACCAGGATCACGCCGACGGCAATTTCCGGCGGCAGGTGGAAGGCCTGGCACAGCAGCCAGGCCACGCCCGGCATGATCACAAAATGCGCGACCACGCCCAGGGCCACGCGCCACGGATGGCGGGCGACTTCGGCGAAGTCATCCATCTTGAGGGTCAGCCCCATGCCGAACATCACCAGGCCCAACAGTGGGACGATGGCGCTTTTAAGGCCGATGAACCAGGCGGGTTCCAGGAACGCGACGACGGCGAAGATCAACACCCAGTAAGCGAAGGTATTGCCGACGAAGCGGCTCAAGGCGGCGAGTGCGCGCATGGGGATGTCCTTGTTATTGAATTCATTGGAGTGCCAATGCGGTCACTGTGGGAGCGGGCTTGCTCGCGAAAGCGGTGGTTCAATCAGAGGTGTATTGACTGACACACCGTAT
>JAFHKH010000453.1 GCA_016937595.1 Pseudomonas cedrina subsp. fulgida
CACGCGCACGCCAGCTCGGCGCGGGGATAGCGGGCCAGCACGTCCTGCATCATCCGCCGCGCCACGCCCTGGCGCCGGAAACCGGCCTGTACCGCCATGAATGCGATTGCCGCAGGCTTGCGGGTCGTCCTTGACGGGTAGATACAGGCAAAAGCCAAGCAGTTGTTCCTCGTCCATCGCCACGACCAGTTCAACGGCAATCCCCTTGGCACCGTCCAGCGCCTCCAGGTACAGGTGCACCTCAAACCCGATGGCGTACTGGTAAACGTTGTACAGCAGGTTGCTCGGCGGCAGTGCCACGCTGCTGATGTCAGTGAGGTTATCCACCACCATCTGCAGGATCTGGCCATTGACTGGCTCGGGGCACGGAGTGGTGTAGCGGGTAAGGCTGAACATGCAAATTCCTGGGCTTGGCATCAAGGCAGTGGCGATTGTACCTGTTGCAACGCGCGGGCCGGGATAATGGCATGTGGCCGCATCGCGGCCGCTGATGCCCCGCAGAACACCCGTTGAGGCAAAAAAACAAAAAAGGCGTTGCGCCAGACCGGGTTACATCGCGCATCATGAGCACTTTCAAGTTCAAGGGTAACGTCCATGCGCGTTCTGTCATTGATGATGGGTCTTACGACGCTGGCCGCCAGCCTGGTGTTCTGCGCCAGCGCGATGGCGAATGAAGAAAGTCAGTTGGTACAACAGATCAACCAATACCGCAGCCAGGTGCAACGCTGCGGCGACCAGGGCTCCCAGGAGCTGCCGCCGCTGGCCAGCGATACGCGGCTGGTGCTGCCGGCCAACAATGTGGGCGATTTGCAGCAGGCACTGGCGCGGGCCGCCTACCCGATGGTCAACGTGCAGGCCATCAGCCTATCCGGGCCCAAGGATGCGCAGTCGGCCATGAAGGCGGTACGCGAAAGCTTCTGCCGCGTGGTGCTGGACCCGCAATTCGTCGATATCGGCGTCAGCAACAGCGGCCAGGACTGGCGCATAGTACTCGCGCGCCCGCTACTCACCAGCGGCCTGGGCGATTGGCAGACCGAAGGCAAGCAACTGCTCAACCTGATCAACACCGCCCGTGCGCAACCGCGCCAGTGCGGCACCCAGGCGTTCAGCGCGACCACGCCTCTGTCGTGGAATGACGACCTGGCCGGCGCCGCCAACAGTCACACGCGCAACATGGCCAACGGCAACTTCTTCGACCACCTCGACCACGACGGGCGCACCCCCGGTGATCGCGCCGAACTGGCCGGGTATATCGCGAAGAACATTGGCGAAAACATCGCGGCGGGCCTGGATACACCGCGCAAGGTCGTCGACGGCTGGCTGGCCAGCCCCGGCCATTGCGCCAACCTGATGAACCCGCAATTTCGCGAACTGGGCGCGGCGTATGCCATGGATCCCAAGAGCGATGCGGGGATCTACTGGACGGCGGTTTTCGGCGCGCAATAAGGGGTTTGCCAATTCACTGATCCGAAGAAGACATCAAATAGCCATCTCGTGGATAATTGTCCCGGAACCGATGGCCGCCCACCCGGTCTGTAGCTTGGCGGCCTGAACCCGTCAGGCAAACCGACAAGACCGTGGTTAACAAGGTGTTTTGCAATGATGAATTGGCTGCAAAGTAGCAGCGACATGGCTGAGCGGGTTCGCCAGCATGATTGGGCGAGTACGCCCCTGGGGCCGTTGGAGCAGTGGCCGGATGTACTCAAGACCACTGCCGCGCTGTGCTTTGCCTCAAGTTTCCCCCAGGCCATTGTCTGGGGGCCACAATTGATCACGCTCTACAATGACGCGTTCACTCCGATTCTGGGCGATAAACCTTACGCGCTGGGACGTCCGTTCAGCGCAATCTGGAGCGAAGTCTGGGCCGAAATCAGCCCCATCGCCAACGCCGCGTTCGAAGGCCATGCCACCTATATCGAGAACTTCCCGCTGCTGATCGAACGCGGCGCGGGGCCCGAACAAGCGTATTTCACCTTTTGCTACAGCCCTATCCGCGACCCTCAGGGCAAGGTCGTGGGCATGCTCGACACCGTTACTGAAACCACCGCCACCGTGTTCCTCAACCGCCGCCTGGCGGTGCTGGATAGCATCGGCAGCGCGGTCGCCAATGCCAACGATGCCGCCAGCATCATGTCCACCACCACGCGCCTGCTGGCCGAGCAATTGCACGTGTCCAATTGCGCCTACGCCGACATGGATGCCGACGAAGATTGGTTTCCCTTTGCGGGCAACTGGGCGGCGCCAGGCTCGCCGAGCATTGTGGGGCGTTATAGCCTGGCGTCGTTCGGCGCGCGAGCGGTACAGCAGTTGCGCGCGGGCGAGCCGCTGGTCGTGCAGGACAACCGCGTCGAATTCGCGCCTGAGCAAGCCGCCAACTACCAGGCATTGGGCGCGCTGGCGACGGTGTGCTTCCCGCTGATCAAGAATGGCCGCCTGACGGCCTTGATGGCGGTGCACCACAAAGCGGCCCGGGCCTGGTCGCCTTATGACCTGGCGCTGCTGGGCGAAGTCACCGAGCGTTCCTGGGCCCATATCGAGCGCGTGCGTGCCGACGCTGCCGTGCGCGAAGGCCTCGCCGCCATCACCGAGCTGAACGCCACCCTGGAGCAGCGCGTGCAGGAGCGTACCACCGCCCTCACCGAAGCCGAAGCCGCGTTGCGCCAGTCCCAGAAGCTCGAAGCCATTGGCCAACTGACCGGCGGCGTGGCCCATGACTTCAACAACCTGTTGACCATCATCCGCTCCTCGGTGGACTTCCTGCGCCAGCCTGGGCTTTCCGAGCAGCGACGTCAACGGTATATGGGCGCCGTCTGCGACACCGTCGAGCGCGCCAGCAAGCTCACCAGCCAACTGCTCGCCTTCGCGCGGCGCCAGCCACTGAACCCGGAAATCTTCGATGCGGGCCAACGGGTGCGCAACATCGGCGAAATGCTCGAAAGCGTCACCGGCGCACGCATTCATGTGCAAGTACAGTTGCCCGAGCACCCTTGCCATGTGCGTGTCGACGCCAGCCAGTTCGAGACCGCGCTGATCAACATGGCCCTGAACGCCCGGGATGCGATGGACGGCCAAGCACCCTGACGTTGCGCGTCGCCAAGGTTGAAGGGATGCCGCGCATCCGTGGCGACCAAGTGTCCCACCAACCGTTTGTGAGCATCGCGTTGGCCGACACCGGTAACGGCATCTGCCCCGACGCCTTCGAGCGCATTTTCGAGCCGTTCTTCACCACCAAGGCTGTCGGCAAAGGCACCGGGCTGGGGTTGTCCCAGGTATTCGGGTTTGCCAAGCAGTCCGGCGGCAACGTTGATGTGGCCAGCCAGCCCGGCCAGGGCGCGGTATTTACCCTGTACCTGCCCGAAGTGGCGCCTCAGGCAGCGCAGCACCCCGCCCCTCAGGAAGACCCGCCTCAGCGTCAGGACACCACGCAGCACCATGTCCTGATCGTGGAAGACAACCTGGAAGTGGGCCGCTTCGCCAACCAGATCCTGCAGGACTTGGGTTACCAGACCACCTGGGCCACGACTGCCGAACAGGCCCTCGCCCTGGCCGGTGAAGATGCCCTGGCGTTCGACGGGATTTTTTCGGATGTGGTGATGCCTGGCATGACCGGCGTTGCGATGGCCAAGCGACTGCGTGAACGTCGCCCGGACTTGCCGGTGGTGCTCACCTCCGGCTACAGCGAAGAGCTGGCCGACAGCGGCTACGAAGGGTTCGAATTCCTGCCCAAGCCCTACTCCGCCGACCAGGTCGCACGGGCGTTGGCCAAGGCGATGCTGCAGGCCCCCTACTCGGCCGCCACCGCCACCGCCACCTGATTGCGGCCCAAGGCCTTGGCACGGTACAGCGCCTTGTCGGCGGTGTTCATCAGGCTGTGCAGGTCTTGGCCCTGCGCATCGGTGTGCGCCACGCCGAGGCTGGCGCTCAACCCATTCACGGGTTCGCAGGCCAGGCCGGCAATGGCCTTGACCAGTTGTTCGGCAATCGCCCGCGCGGTTTCAAGGGAGGTATTGGGCAGCAATACCGCAAACTCTTCGCCGCCCAGCCGGCCGTAGACATCGGCCTGGCGGAACGAGGCCGTGATCACCCCGCCAATCTGGCGCAGCACCTGGTCCCCGGCCTGGTGGCCGTAGGTGTCGTTGATCGCCTTGAAGTGATCCATGTCCAGCATCAGCGCACACAGCGGTTGCTGGCGGTGACGGCAGCGCTCGTACAGCACCTGGGCATGATCGAAAAACGCGCGGCGATTCATCAGGCCGGTGAGTTCATCGGTCTGTGCGGCGCGGGTGGAGATCGTGTGGGCGCGTTCCATTTGCCGGGTCAGGCGAAAGGACTTCTCCAAGGCATTGGACAACTTGCGCGTGGCACCGACTACAAAGGAGGAAAACACCAGGACCGCAATGGCCACACCCGTTTGCATTGAGGACGGCTGGAACAACAGCCATAGCGTGCACGGCAACAACACCACGGCCATCGAGGTCAGCGTCATGTTCAGATAAGCCGAGTAACACGACACTGCACCCACCGACATGCCGACCGTAAACAGCATGACCAGCACTTGGGACAAGCGGTCATCGCCAGGCATCACCGCCAGGGCGCCCAGGCCCCAGATGCTGGCAGACAGCGTCAGCGTGATCCAGTAGCGGCGCTCCCAACGGTTCGGCGTACGCTCGGCGTTGGGGCACCGAAACCACTCCAGGAACATCTTGATGCGCAGCAGGGAAGCGCCCAATAGCACTGACAACCAGACCAGGATGACCTGATGGTCAAAGCGGTCCCAGCATAACCAGCACAGCATGACGGCGGCCAGGTAACTGCCGAAAATCGCGGTAAACGATTGTCGAAACAGCTGGTGCAAACGGTCCGTTCGCACCTGCTCCTCTATGAAGCAATCCTGATCCTGCCCACGCCCAAGGCCATTCATGAGATCCGCCTGATCCGACTGCCACGACAAAAGCGCCATTGTGGCACCTTGCCAGTAGCGCGGACAACAGAATCCAGCGCAGCAGGGCCTTTAGATCGATTCCGGCCGCAGAATCAGCACCCCAAGCGGCGGCACATTCAACGACAGCGACACCGGTTGTCCATGGCGCGGCTCATCCTGGGTAAAGACTTCGCCGCCATTTCCATAATTGGAACCTGCATACAGTTCGGCATCCGTGTTGATCACTTCGCTCCAGCGTCCGGCGAAAGGCACGCCGACGGTATAGGCCTCGCGCGGCACCGGGGTGAAGTTGGCCACCACCAGCACCGGCTTGCCATCCTTGCTCCAGCGCAGCCAGGCATACACGCTGTTGACCGCGTCGTCACCGATCAGCCACTGGAAGCCCTGCGGCGCGTCATCCTGCTCATGCAACGCAGGTTCCTCGCGGTACAGGCGGTTCAAGTCGCCCACCAGCTTCTGCACGCCCTGGTGCTCCTGGTACTGCAGCAGGTACCAGTCCAGTTGCTGGTCGTGGTTCCACTCGCGCCATTGGCCGAATTCACAGCCCATGAACAGCAGCTTCTTGCCGGGGTGCATCCACATGAAGGCCAGGTAGGCGCGCAGGTTGGCAAACTTCTGCCAGCGGTCACCGGGCATCTTGTCGATCAGCGAATGTTTGCCGTGCACCACTTCATCGTGGGAGATCGGCAGGATGAAACGCTCGGACCAGGCATACACCAGGCCGAAACTCAGCTCGTTGTGATGGTGGGCGCGGTACACCGGGTCCTGCTGGATGTAGTGCAGGGAATCGTGCATCCAGCCCATGTTCCACTTGTAGTTGAAGCCCAGGCCGCCCTGTTGCGTCGGCTGGCTCACACCCGGCCAGGCGGTGGACTCCTCGGCGATCACCAGCGCGCCAGGCGCCTCCAGGGCGACCACGTCGTTCAAGTGGCGCAGGAATTCGATGGCTTCGAGGTTCTCGCGGCCGCCGTGGCGGTTGGGCACCCATTCACCCGCCTTGCGTGAGTAGTCGCGGTAGAGCATCGACGCCACGGCGTCCACGCGCAGCCCGTCGATGTGGAAGTGCTTGAGCCAGTGCAGGGCCGAGGCCAGCATGTAGCCATGCACTTCGGTGCGGCCCAGGTTGTAGATCAGGGTGTCCCAATCCTGATGGAAGCCTTCCAGCGGGTTGGCGTATTCATACAGCGCGGTGCCGTCGAATTGCGCCAGACCGTGGGTATCGGTGGGGAAATGCGCCGGCACCCAGTCGAGGATCACGCCGATATCGGCCTGGTGCAGGGCATTGACGAAATACGCGAAATCTTCTGGCGAACCGAACCGAGCGGTGGGCGCGAATTGCGACAGCGCCTGGTAGCCCCAGGAGCCGCCGAACGGATGCTCCATGATCGGCATCAGCTCGACATGGGTGAACCCCAGTTGCTGCACATAGGGCACCAGACGGTCGGCCAGCTCACGCCAGTTGTATTGCCGGGCCACTTCGCCCGCCTCGTTCAGCTCGCACTGCCACGAACCCACGTGCAGCTCGTAGATCGACAGCGGCGCCGTGCTTTTTTGCTTGTCGCCCCGCGCCTGCATCCATTCGTGGTCTTGCCAGTCCACCTGCAAAGGCGCGCGACCTTGGACGCAGTGTCCGGCGGCATTTGGGTGGCGAGCGCCATCGGGTCGGCCTTGAGCGGCAGGATCCCGTGGGCACCGAGAATTTCGTACTTGTAGGCCGCACCAGGTTGCAGGCGTGGGATAAAGATCTCCCACACCCCGGAAGGATGGCGCAGGCGCATCGGATGCCGGCGTCCGTCCCAGATATTGAAGTCGCCCACCACCGACACCCGCCGCGCATTCGGCGCCCACACGGCAAAGCGCACGCCCTGCACGCCGTCGACGCTGGTCACTTGGGCGCCCAGGCAACTGCTGAGATCACGGTGATTGCCTTCGGCAAACAGGTACAGGTCCATCTCACCCAGCAACAGTTGACTGAAGCTGTAAGGGTCTTCGGTGATCTGCTCACCGCCGGCCCACTGGATTTTCAGCAGGTAGGGCTGGCGGGTCCTGAACTGCCCGACAAACAGCCCCGGCACTTGCGTGGCCTCAAGACTGCCGAAGGTTTCGCCGCCATCGCGGCTCAACACCTGGACGCTCAGGGCTTCGGGCAGGAATACGCGGATAAATTGTCCGCCCTGCTCATCGTCGTGCGGCCCGAGGATCGAGAATGGGTCGTGGTGCTCGGCGCGTACCAGCGCTTCGACGTCCTTGGACGCCGGCATTGCTGTCAACTTCGGTTGCAGCGGTTCTTTATGTGTAAAGCTCATGACGTTTCCCCACCGCGTGCAGTTTTCGATATAGGTTCAAGCCCGCTCAACAGTCCGTGCAACCCTTGCAGGGGCACCGGCAACCAGGTCGGGCGGTTTTCCGCTTCGTAAGCCACTTCATACGCGGCCTTCTCCAGGCTGAACAAGGTCAGCGCTGCGTCCTGGCCGTTGGCATCCTGCCAGTCATGCGCCAGTGTAGACGTAGCGGCTTGATAAGCCTGGATAAAAGCCTGGCGTGCTTCCTTGAGGTAGCGATCGGTGACGCGCTGCGTGCCTGCTCCGCTTCGGGCGAGTGATCCACGCCTTGCAGGTTCAGGGCCATCGCCGCCGCGTAATCAAACGAGCGCAACACACCGCTCACATCCTTGTACGGACTGTGCTTGCCGCGTCGCTCATGCAATGGGCGCGCGGGCTCGCCTTCAAAGTCGATCAGGTAGGCATCGCCTTTCACCACCAGTACCTGGCCCAGGTGCAAATCTCCATGGACGCGGATGCGCAGCCCGCCCGCGGTGGCTTTCGCCAGCGCCTGGACATGCCCGGCAATCGCCTTTTTCTGCGCCAGTAATTCACTGACCAACGCTTGATCGGCTGCGTTCAATTGCGCTTGGTTAAGTTTGAGCAGTTGCAACGCCCGGTCCAGTTGCGCGCCGACGTCCTTGGCCCACGCCTGAGTGTCTTTGGCGGTGGTGACCTCGGGCTTGAAGTCGGCGTTGGTGGTCGGCGCGCCCAGCACCCCGTGCATTTCGCCCAGGCGCTGGCCGAGCAGCCCGGCAAAATCCTTCAGTTCGCCCAAGGCGTTGTAGTGCTGTTCCTGCTCGGAAAGCGCTTCGGCCAATTCGTCGCGGATAGCGCGCTCCAGGTTGTTCTGGGTCCAGCTCCAGGCGTCGCCCTGATTGCTCAGGTAAGCCTGGGCGATCATCAGCAGGTTGTCCTGGCCGTCGCCGTCGCGGCGAATCACCGCGCCCATCAACGGCGAGATGTTCGGGTAACCGGCGGCGGTCAGGTAGGCGCTCATTTCCAGTTCCGGGTGCACACCGGAGCTGACCTTGCGAATCAACTTGAGCACCAGGCTCTCGCCCACCACCACCGAGCTGTTGGACTGCTCGGCGGACAGGTAGCGCACCGCGAATTCATCCTTCAATTGCAGATCGGTCAAGTGTGACGTCGCTTCAAAGCGCATATCACCCTCACTGGTATTGAGCACGGTGCCCGCTTGCAAGCCCTGGATCACCGCACGGATGAACGGCTCAAGGCTGAACGCATCGGTGACCAGCCCCACTTCGCGGGCTCGGCGCACCCTTGCCATGGCCAGTTGCTGCGGCAAGGCACTGGTGAACTGGTCTTCGGCGAGGAAGCCAAACGGCAATTGGTAACGGCTGACCTGGCCCCCCGCGGTCACCTCCAGCTCGCTGAGCAATACCGGGTGCTGGGCATCGCCAAAGCGCACGCCATAAGCCATACGCACACTGTCGATCGCTGTGTCCTTGCCCGCAAACCAGCGACGATTGCGCAGCCAGGTAGGCAATATGGTCGATTCCAGGGTGGTGCGGCACGGCTCATCCAACAACTCTTCCAAGCGCTTTTTCAGCACCAGGGTGGTGAAGTCAGGCATGCCTTGCACAGGTTCCACGTGCCAACTGGGCATTTGATTCTCCGCCGCCAATACAAACCAATAAAAGCCATAAGGCGCCAGGGTCAGCAGGAAACTCAACTGACCGATCGGGGGGAAGGCGTTGCCCCCCAGCATCTCCACCGGCACCATGCCGGCGAACGCCGACAGGTCCAGTTCGGCTGCCTGGGCACTGCGTGACACGTTGGCCACGCACAGGATGATTTCAGTGCGGCCATCCGGCGCGGTGTACTCACGGGTATAGGCGAGGATGCGTCGGTTGCTCGGCGAGAGCATTTTCAGGCTGCCGCGGCCAAACGCCTTGGACTGCTTGCGCACCGCCAACATGCGGCGCGTCCAGTTCAGCAGCGAGTGCGGGTCCTGGGTCTGGGTCTCGACGTTGACCGACTGGTAGCCGTACAACGGGTCCATGATCGGCGGCAGCACCAGGCTCGCCGGATCGGCGCGGGAGAAGCCGCCGTTGCGGTCGATGGACCACTGCATCGGCGTGCGCACGCCATCACGGTCGCCGAGGTAGATGTTATCGCCCATGCCGATTTCATCGCCGTAGTACAGGGTCGGCGTGCCGGGCATCGACAGCAGCAGGCTGTTGAGCAGTTCGACACGGCGACGGTCACGCTCCATCAACGGCGCCAGGCGCCGGCGAATGCCCAGGTTGATACGCGCCCGGCGGTCGGCGGCGTAGTAGTTCCACAGGTAGTCACGTTCTTTGTCGGTGACCATTTCCAGGGTCAGTTCATCGTGGTTGCGCAGGAAGATTGCCCATTGGCAATTGGCAGGAATCTCCGGGGTCTGGCGCAGGATATCGGTGATCGGGAAGCGATCTTCCTGGGCCAGCGCCATGTACATGCGCGGCATCAACGGGAAGTGGAACGCCATGTGGCACTCGTCGCCGTCGTCGCCCTTGCGGTCACCGAAGTACAGTTGGGTGTCTTCCGGCCACTGGTTGGCTTCGGCCAGCAACATGCGGTCCGGGTAGTTGGCGTCGATCTCGGCGCGGATCTGCTTGAGTACGTCGTGGGTTTCGGCAAGGTTCTCGTTGTTGGTGCCGTCGCGCTCGATCAGGTAGGGGATCGCATCCAGGCGCAGGCCGTCGATGCCCATGTCCAGCCAGTAGCGCATGACGCTCAGCACCGCCTTCATCACTTGCGGGTTGTCAAAGTTGAGGTCGGGCTGGTGTGAGTAGAACCGGTGCCAGAAGTATTGGCCGGCGACCGGGTCCCAGGTCCAGTTGGACTTTTCGGTGTCGAGAAAGATGATGCGGGTGCCGTCGTACTTTTGGTCGTCGTCCGACCATACGTAGAAGTCCCGCGCCGCCGAGCCGGGCTTGGCCTTGCGCGCACGCTGGAACCAGGGATGCTGGTCGGAGGTATGGTTGATGACCAGTTCGGTGATCACCCGCAGCCCGCGCCTGTGCGCCTCGGCGATAAACCGCTTGGCGTCGGCCATGGTCCCGTAGTCGCTGTGCACGCCACGGTATTCGGCGATGTCATAGCCATCGTCACGGCGTGGCGAGGGGTAGAACGGCAACAGCCAGATGGTGTTCACGCCCAGGTCGGCGATGTAGTCCAGCTTGGCAATCAGGCCGGGAAAATCGCCGATACCGTCGTTGTTCGAGTCGAAATAGGATTTGACGTGAACCTGGTAGATCACCGCGTCCTTGTACCAGAGCGGGTCTTTGATAAAGGTGGCAGCGTTAGGCTTCTTCGCCATTGGAAAACTCCTGAAGAATTCATCGAGATCGTTCCCACGCTCTGCGTGGGAATGCCTCGTGTGACGCTCTGCGTCACGCTTTGGGACGCGGAGCGTCCGGGGCTGCATG
>JAFHKH010000454.1 GCA_016937595.1 Pseudomonas cedrina subsp. fulgida
TGCGCGTGGCCGCCGGTGCCATCGCCAAGAAGTACCTGGCCACCCAGGGCATCGTTGTGCGCGGCTACATGAGCCAACTGGGCCCGATTGAAATCCCGTTCAAGACCTGGGACAGCGTGGACGACAACGCTTTCTTCAGCCCCGACCCGGACAAGGTGCCCGAGCTGGAAGCCTACATGGACCAGTTGCGTCGTGATCAGGACTCCGTCGGCGCCCGGATCACCGTGGTTGCCGAAGGCGTCAAGCCCGGCCTCGGCGAGCCGATCTTCGACCGCCTCGACGCTGAACTGGCCCACGCGCTGATGAGCATCAATGCGGTGAAAGGCGTGGAAATCGGCGCCGGCTTCGCCTGCGTGGCGCAACGTGGCACCGAGCATCGCGACGAGTTGACCCCCGCAGGTTTCCTCAGCAACAACGCCGGCGGCATCCTCGGGGGTATTTCCTCCGGCCAGCCGATCGTTGCGCACCTGGCGCTCAAGGCCACGTCGAGCATCACCACGCCGGGCCGTTCGATCGATGTGCACGGCAACCCGGTGGACGTGATCACCAAAGGCCGCCACGACCCGTGCGTCGGCATCCGCGCCACGCCGATTGCCGAAGCAATGATGGCCATCGTGCTGATGGACCATCTGCTGCGCCATCGGGGACAGAACGCCGATGTGCGCGTAAGTACGCCGGTGCTGAGCCAGCTGTGACGGCCTGTACTGAGCGAGCTGGCTTCCCGGACGGCTTTACGGCCGCCAGATATCGAGTTGACGAAACGCCGACTAACTGTGGGAGCG
>JAFHKH010000455.1 GCA_016937595.1 Pseudomonas cedrina subsp. fulgida
CTCCCACATTTGGAATGCATTCCTCTGTGGGAGCTGGCTTGCCTGCGATGGCCGCGACGCGGTCTAGAGGGTTTTCGCCGAGGCCGGGTTGATCATTCTGGTCAGCCCCAGGTTCTTCAGCGCCAGTTGCAGCGAGCTGTGGATAACTTGCGGGTTGTCGATGGTCATCAGCTCCGCCAGCAGGTCCTTGGCCATGCTCAATTCCACCTGACGCAACATCCACTTCACCTTTGGCAAGTTGGTGGCGTTCATCGACAGGCTGTCAAAGCCCATGGCCATCAACAACACCGCCGCCGCCGGGTCGCCGGCCATTTCGCCGCAGATGCTTACCGGCTTGCCTTCGGCATGGGCGTCGCGCACCACGTGTTGCAGGGCTTGCAGCACCGCCGGGTGCAGGTAGTCGTAGAGGTCGGCCACCCGTGGGTTGTTGCGGTCCACGGCCAGCAGGTACTGGGTCAGGTCGTTGGAGCCCACCGACAGGAAGTCCACCTGCCGCGCCAGTTCCTTGGCCTGGTACACCGCCGCCGGGATTTCGATCATCACGCCAATCGGCGGCATCGGTACGTCGGCGCCTTCGTCGCGCACTTCGCCCCAGGCACGGTGGATCAGGTGCAGCGCCTCTTCCAGCTCATGGGTGCCGGAGATCATCGGCAACAGGATGCGCAGGTTGTTCAGGCCTTCGCTGGCCTTGAGCATGGCGCGCGTCTGCACCAGGAAGATTTCCGGGTGGTCGAGGGTCACGCGAATGCCGCGCCAGCCGAGGAAGGGGTTGTCTTCCTTGATCGGAAAATACGACAGTGACTTGTCGCCGCCGATGTCCAGGCTGCGCATGGTCACCGGCAACGGGTGGAAGGCCTGCAATTGCTCGCGATAAATCGCCAGTTGCTCCTTCTCGCTCGGGAACCGCTGGTTGATCATGAACGGCACTTCGGTGCGGTACAGCCCCACGCCTTCGGCGCCGCGTTGTTGCGCGCGGGCCACGTCGGCGAGCAGGCCGGTGTTGACCAGCAGCGGCACACGGTGGCCATCGGTGGTCACGCACGGCAGCTCGCGCAAGGAATCGAGGCCCAGCGCCAACTGTTTCTCTTCTTCCACCACTTCGGCGTATTGCTTGCGCAGCAGCTCGCTGGGGTTGGTGAAGACTTCGCCACGATGGCCATCGACAATCATGTCAATGCCATCGACCTTGGAATACGGCAAGTCCACCAGGCCCATCACCGTCGGGATGCCCATGGCCCGGGCCAGGATCGCGACGTGGGAGTTGCCCGAACCGAGTACCGAGACCAGGCCCACCAGTTTGCCTTCCGGCACTTCGCCGAGCATGGTGGCGGTCAGTTCTTCACTGATCAGGATGGTGTTGTCGGGGTAGACCAGGTTGGTGGTGCGGTCTTCCTGCAGGTAGGCCAGCAGACGGCGGCCGAGGTCACGCACATCCGAGGCGCGCTCGCGCAGGTAGGCGTCGTCCATCAATTCGAAACGGTTGACGTGATCGGTCACCACCTGGCGCAGCGCGCCCTGGGCCCACTGGCCGGTCTTGATCACGGTTTTGACTTCGTTACCCAGGGACGCGTCGTCGAGCATCATCTGGTACACGTCGAACAGCGCGCGCTCTTCGGGGCGCAATTGGGTGGCCAGCTTGGTCGACAGGTTGCGCATGTCGGCGCGCACGCCTTCCAGGGCGGTCTTGAACAGTTTGATTTCGGCGTCGATGTCTTTGACGGTCTTGTCCGGCACCACGTCCAGGTCCGCCGGCGGCAGCATGACCACCGCCGTACCGACCGCCGCGCCCGGCGAACCCGGCACGCCAATGAACTTGGCCTCCTGGATGCCCTTGCCCTCGCGGCCCAGACCACGGATCGAGCCGGTCGCTTCGGCGTGGGCGATAACCCCGGCCAATTGCGCGCTCATGGTCACCAGGAAGGCTTCTTCACCTTCGTCGAACTGGCGCCGCTCTTTTTGCTGGATGACCAACACGCCGACGACGCGACGGTGATGAATGATCGGTGCGCCGAGAAACGAGGCATAGCGCTCTTCGCCGGTTTCGGCAAAGTAGCGATAGCGCGGGTGATCGGCCGCGTGCTCGAGGTTCAGGGGTTCTTCACGCGTCCCCACCAGGCCCACCAGACCTTCATTGGGCGCCATGCTGACCTTGCCGATGGAGCGCTTGTTCAGGCCCTCGGTGGCCATCAGCACAAAACGGTTGGTCTCGGGGTCCAGCAGGTAGACCGAGCAGACCTGGCTGCCCATGGCTTCCTTGACGCGCAACACAATAATCCCCAACGCCGCCTTGAGATCCTTGGCGGAGTTAACTTCCTGGACGATCTTGCGCAGCGTATTGAGCATGGCTCGGGGTCGAACTCCGTCGTCAGTCGCGCGATAAAAGGCGCGGGGCAAGCTCTTTGAGCGCGCGACGATAAACTTCGCGCTTGAATGTCACCACCTGGCCCAACGGATACCAATAACTGACCCAGCGCCAGCCATCGAACTCCGGTTTACCGGTCAAATCCATCCGCACCCGCTGCTCGTTGGAGATCAGGCGCAGGAGAAACCATTTTTGCTTCTGGCCGATGCACAGCGGTTGGCTGTGGGTACGCACCAGGCGTTGCGGCAAACGATAACGCAACCAGCCACGGGTACAGGCCAGAATTTGCACATCTTCACGCTCAAGGCCGACTTCTTCATTCAACTCACGGTACAAGGCGTCTTCAGGGGTTTCGTTTGGGTTGATTCCACCTTGAGGAAACTGCCAGGCATCTTGGTTGATTCGGCGAGCCCATAGCACCTGTCCGGCATCATTCGTAAGAATAATCCCGACATTAGGACGGAAACCATCGGGGTCGATCACGGCAACAACCTCGCAAACGCATGTCGCCGCATTGTTCCACAAAGGTTGTTCCAGCGGCAACGAGGCTTCTTACCTTATGTGCACTCTTGTGAAAAGACCGTATTCTGGACGCCTTTTTACAGACTTTTCAGCGAGTAACTGCAATGCGCCTGGCTTTATTCGACTTGGACAACACCCTTCTCGGCGGTGACAGCGACCACGCCTGGGGCGATTACCTGTGCGAACGCGGGATTCTCGACCCGGTGGCCTATAAAGCCCGCAACGATGAGTTCTACCAGGATTACCTCGCCGGCAAGCTGGATAACGCCGCGTACCTGAACTTTTGCCTGGAAATCCTTGGCCGCACCGAGATGGCCCAGCTCGACGAGTGGCACAACGACTATATGCGCGACTGCATCGAGCCGATCATGCTGCCGCGGGCTTCGGAACTGCTGGCCAAGCACCGCGCCGCCGGTGACACGCTGGTGATCATCACCGCCACCAACCGTTTCGTCACCGCGCCAATTGCCGCACGCCTGGGCGTGGAAACCCTGATCGCCACCGAGTGCGAGATGGAAAACGGCCGCTACACCGGGCGCAGCACTGATGTGCCGTGCTTTCGTGAGGGCAAGGTGACGCGCTTGAACCGTTGGCTGGAAGAAACCGGCTTCAGCCTGGAAGACAGCTATTTCTACAGCGACTCGATGAATGACCTGCCACTGCTGGAGCAGGTCACGCATCCGGTGGCGGTGGATCCGGATCCGAATCTGCGGGCTGAGGCCGAGAAGCGTGGTTGGCCCGTTATTACTCTGCGCGGCTGATAATGCCTTCGCGAGCAAGCCCGCTCCCACATTCGAGCCGATTTCTTCAGGAAGACTCGGTCGAATGTGGGAGCGGGCTTGCTCGCGAATGAAGTCGACTCGGTCCAATGCCTTACATAGGCTTGGCCACCATCAAATAGAAAATCACCATGAACGCCAGGAACGCCGGCCACCCCAGGCCAAACCACCAGCGTATATAAGTCGCCGCATTGAGCGGCATCGCCGTGCCTTCCCTCAGCGCCTGCTCCGCCATTTTGTGCACACTAATCTGCAACCACACCACCGGCAGCCAGCAGATCCCCGCCAGCACGTACAACCCGAACGTCCACTGCAGCCAACTCT
>JAFHKH010000456.1 GCA_016937595.1 Pseudomonas cedrina subsp. fulgida
ACCCATTCGTTTGGCGACGACTGAGTGATGGCTTCAACCATTAAACAGAGTGCCAATTATGAACCGCTACATGCCCCTAACCGGCCACGACTGCACCATCCCCGCCCTGCTCATCGACACCCAGGCGCCCCTCGACGTCCTCCACGACGCCGCCGTGCACCGCATCCAGGCCGTCACCCAACTCCTGGAAAACCTGGCCTTCCGCGAACAACTCAGCAGCGATGCCGTAGTGCTGCAGGACTTCGCCCATCTGCTGGCGATTCCGTTGCGTGATGGCTGCGATTTGTTGGATGCCATCAGCCGCAGGCTGAATACCAACCCTTCGTAAGTTAAACCGGCGGCCCTGGCGCCGCCCGGTCATTGAGGCCGGCACACGTTGTACGCCTGGTTCTCGGCGACCTCTTCCACGTGGTGACCAATGACGGTATTGAGCACCAACTGGCGTTCCGATTTCCCGGTCGCCCGGTAGGCCGGGCCCTGCGCATCGCTGTGCAGCTTGAACCCACTACTGGCGAGCTGCTTCACCAATTGAATGCGCTTGGCCATATCGCCATTACCGCGATGATCGCTCGGCGAGAGGAACACGAAACGCTCTTTTTGCAACAGCCATACCGGCCGATCGCTGGCTTCGCTGTCGAAGATGTAGGCACAGTCCACCGCCGCCAAGGGCAAGCTGGCCTGACTCACATAGTGACCCCCCTCATAACCCACCAGCGTGACCAGACCGGGCTGAACTACCGCGATGGCATCCTGGGTCTGACCGCCGTTTTGCACGCCATAGTCCGAGTAGGCCCAGCGCAAGGGAATGAACTGGGAAGGCGCTGCGCCCAGCTTCAAGTCGGCGTTGATCCGCGCCTGATCTTCGGCGCCGCGGTAGGGAACACCCTGGCAGCCTGCGAGCATGGCCAGGCATAGGAGGATATAAGCTCTGTGTAGCATCTGCTGTTTCCTCACTGGATGGATGCCCATAAATTCCCGCTTCCGCTTGCTGCTACGCGAAACCTTGCTCCCGTGACGGTCTGCCAGGCGAAAAGTATTTAACCGGCTTATTGCGATTTAATTGTGGGAGCGGGCTTGCTCGCGAATGCGGTGTGTCAGTGAGTACATCTTTAACTAACCTGCGCAT
>JAFHKH010000457.1 GCA_016937595.1 Pseudomonas cedrina subsp. fulgida
GCGTTCACCGCCAAGCTGGCGGCCAAGGTCGCCGACCCTGCGCGCCGGTCGATCCGCCGCGCCGGATTCGGTGCTGGGTTCCCTGGTGGATGCGCAGGCCGGTACGCGCATCAAGGCCCTGATCGACGATGCCCTGGCCAAGGGCGCGCGCCTGGTGGTGGGCGGCCAACTGGAGAACAGCATCCTGCAGCCGACCCTGATCGATGGCGTCACCGAGCACATGCGTTTGTACCGTGAAGAGTCCTTCGGTCCGGTAGCGGTGTTGCTGCGCGCTGACGGTGATGAAGCGCTGCTGCGCCTGGCCAACGACTCCGAGTTCGGCTTGTCGGCGGCGATCTTCAGTCGCGACACCGGACGCGCCCTGGCCCTGGCGCAACGGGTGGAGTCGGGCATTTGCCATATCAACGGTCCGACGGTGCATGACGAAGCGCAGATGCCCTTTGGCGGCGTCAAGTCCAGCGGTTACGGCAGTTTTGGCGGCAAGGCCTCGATCGAGCATTTCACGCAATTGCGCTGGGTGACCCTGCAGAACGGACCCCGGCACTATCCGATCTGAGCAAGCGCCGCGACCTAACAATAACAAGGCGGCGGCTTTGCTCCGCCTTGATGGAGGACATGCTTGTGAGTTCCGAATTCAGACCACACCCCCAGCTCGAGCAGCACCCGCCGCGATACCGCGCGGTGTCCATCGGCCATGCGCCGGTCGAGGTCAGCGAAGAACAGGGCGTGCTGCATATGCGTTCCCTGGAGCCGCTGGCCGAGTTGCCGCCGCGCTTGCTCGATCGCCTGGTGCATTGGGCTCGGGTACGGCCCGAGCAGACCTTTATCGCGGCCCGCCAGGCCGATGGCGAGTGGCGGCATGTCAATTACAGGGAAATGCTCGCCAGCGTGCGCGCGATTGCGCAAAGCCTGCTGGGCTACGGGCTGACGGCGCACAGGCCGTTGGCGCTGCTGTCGGGCAACGACATCGAACATTTGCAGTTGGCGCTCGGCGCGATGTACGCGGGCATTCCCTACTGCCCGGTGTCGCCCGCGTATTCGTTGTTGTCCCAGGATTTCGCCAAGCTGCGGCACGTGTGCGACCTGCTGCAGCCGGGGCTGGTGTTCGTCAGCGAGGCGGCGGCTTACCAGCGCGCCATCGACGCCGTGTTGCCGGCTGACACGCCGCTGATCACGGTGCGCGGCGAAGTGCCTGGGCGCACTCAAATCAGCTTCGCCAGCCTGCTGCAAACGCCGGGGGGCGCCGAGGCCGAAGCGGCGTTCAACGCCACGGGCCCGGACAGCATCGCCAAGTTTCTCTTCACCTCGGGCTCGACCAAATTGCCCAAGGCGGTGGTTACCACCCAGCGCATGCTCTGCGCCAACCAGCAAATGCTGTTGCAGACATTCCCGGTATTTGGCGAGGAGCCGCCGGTACTGGTCGACTGGCTGCCGTGGAACCACACCTTTGGCGGCAGCCACAACGTCGGCATCGTGCTTTACAACGGCGGCACCTTTTACCTCGACGACGGCAAACCGACCGCCCAGGGCATGGCCCAGACCCTGCGCAACCTCAAGGAGATTTCACCCACCGCCTACCTGACGGTGCCCAAGGGCTGGGAAGAACTGGTCAACGCCCTGGAACAGGACGCCGAATTGCGCGAGCGCTTTTTTGCGCGAATGAAACTGTTCTTCTTCGCCGCCGCCGGCCTCTCGCAAAGTATCTGGGACCGCCTCGACCGCGTGGCCGAGCAGCATTGCGGCGAACGCATCCGCATGATGGCCGGGCTGGGCATGACCGAAGCCGCGCCGTCCTGCACGTTCACCACCGGGCCGTTGTCGATGGCCGGTTATATCGGCTTGCCCGCACCGGGTTGCGAGGTGCGCCTGGTGCCGGTGGGCGGCAAGCTCGAAGGGCGCTTTCGCGGGCCGCACATCATGCCGGGCTACTGGCGCGCGCCCGAGCAGACCGCCGAGGTGTTCGATGAGCAGGGGTTCTACTGTTCGGGGGATGCGATCAAACTCGCCGATCCCCATCAGCCGCAACTGGGGTTGATGTTCGACGGGCGGATTGCCGAGGACTTCAAGCTGTCGTCCGGGGTGTTTGTGAGCGTTGGCCCGATGCGTAATCGCGCGGTGCTCGAAGGCTCGCCGTACGTACAGGACCTGGTGATCACCGCGCCGGACCGCGAATGCCTGGGCGCTTTGGTCTTCCCCCGGCTCTACGAGTGCCGTCGGACTCGCGGGCTTGAGCGCCGATGCCAGCGACGCCGAGGTGCTGGCCAGCGCGCCGGTGCGCCAGTGGTTCGGCGACTGGTTGCAGCGGCTCAATCGCGAGGCCACCGGCAACGCCAGTCGCCTGGAGTGGATTGCCGTACTCGACGAGCCGGCGTCCATCGACCGGGGGGAAATTACCGACAAAGGCTCGATCAACCAGCGTGCGGTGCTGCAATGGCGCGCGGCCAGGGTCGAGGCGCTGTATCGCGGTGAAGATCCCACGATTTTGCGTGCCGGGCCCAAGCCTTGAGCAGCCCCAAACCAGGCGCCCCGGTTCTCCCTGGATTAAACGCAGATCCCCTGTGGGAGCGGGCTTGCTCGCGAAAGCGGTGTGTCAGTTAAA
>JAFHKH010000458.1 GCA_016937595.1 Pseudomonas cedrina subsp. fulgida
TGACACACCGCTTTCGCGAGCAAGCCCGCTCCCACAGGGGGCGCTGTGTTGTGATCGAGATCTGTCTTTTCCTCCAGAAGCGCCGCACACCCTCCGGTGTGCAGGTGCTCACCGCGTGAGATTGCGTTATGGATGGTATTTTCCTGCAGCAACTGGTCAACGGCCTGACCCTCGGGTCGGTCTATGGCCTGATCGCCATCGGCTACACAATGGTCTATGGCATCATTGGCATGATCAACTTCGCCCACGGCGAGGTTTATATGATTTCCGCTTACCTCGCGGCAATCAGTCTGGCACTGCTGGCTTACTTCGGCATCGAATCCTTCCCGCTGCTCATCCTCGGCACCTTGATCTTCACCGTCGTCGTCACTGGCGTGTACGGTTGGGTCATCGAACGTGTCGCCTACAAACCGTTGCGCAACTCCACCCGCCTGGCACCGCTGATCAGCGCCATCGGCATCTCCCTGATCCTGCAGAACTACGCACAGATCGCCCAGGGCGCCAAGCAACAAGGGATTCCAACCCTGCTGGCCGGGGCCTGGCGTGTCGACATCGGCAGCGGGTTCGTGCAGCTCACGTACACCAAGGTGTTCATCCTCGTGGCGGCGTTTGCCGGCATGGCGTTGCTGACCTACATCATCAAGTACACCAAGCTCGGCCGCATGTGCCGCGCCACCCAGCAAGACCGCAAGATGGCCTCGATCCTCGGCATCAACACCGACCGAGTGATCTCCTATGTATTCGTCATCGGTGCCGCCATGGCGGCATTGGCCGGCGTGCTGATCACCCTCAACTACGGCACCTTCGACTTCTATGCCGGCTTCATCATCGGTATCAAGGCGTTTACCGCGGCGGTACTCGGCGGCATCGGCTCCCTGCCTGGGGCGATGCTGGGCGGGATCATCCTCGGCATCTCCGAGTCGTTGTTCTCGGGGTTGATCAACTCCGACTACAAAGACGTGTTCAGTTTCTCCCTGCTGGTGGTGATTCTGATTTTCCGTCCCCAGGGCCTGCTGGGTCGCCCACTCGTGGCTAAGGTGTAAACATGTCTGCTGCCAAACCCATCGATATCAAGAAAAGTGTGGTCGATACGGTCCTTGCCGGGCTGATTTCGCTGATCGTGTTCGGTCCGATCGTCGGCGTTGTACTCGACGGCTACAGTTTCAACCTGGAACCGGCCCGCGTGGGCCTGCTGGTGGCCATTGTGATGGTCGGCCGCTTTGCCATGAGCCTGTTCCTGCAAACGCCCAAGGGCGTGAAGATTCTGCAGGGCTTCGAGAGCAGTGGCTCCGGCGTGCACGTACTGGCACCGGACTACAAATCGCGGCTGCGCTGGATCATCCCGGCCCTGATCGTGATCGCGATCGTGTTCCCGATCTTCGCCAACAAATACCTGCTGACCGTGGTGATTCTCGGACTGATCTACGTGTTGCTCGGCCTGGGCCTCAACATTGTGGTGGGCCTGGCGGCTTGCTCGACCTGGGTTACGTGGCGTTCTACGCCATCGGCGCCTATGGCCTGGCGCTGGGCTATCAGTACCTCGGCCTGGGCTTCTGGACGGTGCTGCCGCTGGCGGCCATCGCGGCGGCGCTGGCGGGGTGCATACTCGGGTTCCCGGTGCTGCGAATGCACGGTGACTACCTGGCCATCGTGACTCTGGGCTTCGGTGAGATCATCCGCTTGGTGCTCAACAACTGGCTGTCGTTTACCGGCGGGCCGAACGGCATGCCGTGCCATCGCCGACCTTTCTCGGCCTGGAGTTCGGCAGGCGCGCGAAGGATGGCGGGGTTCCGTTCCACGAGTTCTTCGGCATCGACTACAACCCCAACATCAAATTCATGTTCATCTACATCGTGCTGTTCCTGGTGGTGCTGGCCGTGCTGTACATCAAGCACCGCCTGACCCGCATGCCGGTCGGCCGCGCCTGGGAAGCCTTGCGCGAAGATGAAATCGCTTGCCGCTCCATGGGCCTGAACCACGTACTGGTCAAGCTCTCGGCGTTTACCATCGGTGCCTCCACCGCTGGTTTGGCCGGGGTGTTCTTTGCCAGCTATCAGGGTTTCGTCAACCCATCGTCGTTTACCTTCTTCGAATCGGCGCTGATCCTGGCCATCGTGGTATTGGGTGGCATGGGCTCGACGGTAGGGGTGGTGATTGCGGCGTTCGTCTTGACCGTGGCGCCGGAACTGCTGCGCAGTTTTTCCGAGTACCGCGTACTGCTGTTTGGCGTGTTGATGGTGGTGATGATGATCTGGCGTCCGCGCGGCCTGATCCGGATCAGTCGCACGGGTGTAGCACCGCGTAAAGGAGTGGCCCCATGAACAAGGAAGTCGTCCTCTGCGTGGAGCACCTGATGATGCACTTCGGTGGCATCAAGGCCTTGAGCGATGTGAGCCTCAAGGTCGAACGCAACTCGATCTTCGCCCTGATCGGCCCCAACGGTGCCGGCAAGACCACGGTGTTCAACTGCCTCACCGGTTTCTACAAGGCCAGTGGCGGCAAGATCCAGCTCAACGTGCGTGGCAAGCAGACCGATGTGATCCAACTGCTCGGCGAGCGCTTCAAGGTCACCGACTTTGTGTCTCCGAAAAGCTTCCTCAGCCGGGTGTACTACAAAATGTTCGGCGGCACCCACCTGGTCAACCGCGCCGGCCTGGCGCGCACGTTCCAGAATATTCGCCTGTTCAAGGAAATGTCGGTGCTGGAAAACCTGCTCGTGGCCCAGCACATGTGGGTCAACCGCAACATGCTCGCCGGCATCCTCAACACCAAGGGCTACCGCAAGGCCGAAAGCGACGCGCTGGACTGTGCGTTCTACTGGCTTGAAGTGGTCGACCTGGTGGACTGCGCCAACCGCCTGGCCGGTGAGCTTTCCTACGGCCAGCAGCGCCGCCTGGAAATCGCCCGTGCCATGTGCACCCGGCCGCAGATCATCTGCCTGGACGAACCGGCGGCGGGCCTCAACCCCCAGGAAACCGAAGCCCTCAGCGCGATGATTCGCCTGCTGCGCGACGAACACGACCTGACGGTGGTGCTGATCGAACACGACATGGGCATGGTGATGAGTATTTCCGACCACATCGTGGTGCTCGACCACGGCAACGTGATCGCCGAAGGCGGGCCGGACGCGATCCGCAACGACCCGAAAGTGATTGCCGCTTACCTGGGCGCCGACGAAGAGGAGCTGGTATGAGCGGACCTATCCTCGAAATGAGGGACCTGGACGTGTTCTACGGCCCGATCCAGGCCCTGAAAAAAGTCTCGCTGTACATCAACGAAGGCGAAACCGTCAGCCTGATCGGCTCCAACGGCGCGGGCAAGTCAACGCTGCTGATGTCGATCTTCGGCCAGCCACGGGCCGAGTCGGGGCAGATCCTCTACAACGGCGTCGACATTACTCACAAGTCCTCGCACTACATCGCCTCCAACGGCATTGCGCAGTCGCCGGAAGGGCGGCGGGTGTTCCCCGACATGACCGTCGAGGAAAACCTGCTGATGGGCACCATCCCCATTGGCGACAAGTTCGCCAGTGAAGATATGCAGCGCATGTTCGAGCTGTTCCCACGGCTCAAGGAACGCCGCAACCAGCGCGCCATGACCATGTCCGGCGGCGAGCAGCAAATGCTCGCCATCGCCCGCGCCCTGATGAGCCGGCCCAAGCTGTTGCTGCTGGACGAACCGAGCCTGGGCCTGGCACCGATTGTGGTGAAGCAGATCTTCTCGACCCTGCGTGAGCTGGCGTCTACCGGAATGACGATCTTTCTGGTGGAGCAGAACGCCA
>JAFHKH010000459.1 GCA_016937595.1 Pseudomonas cedrina subsp. fulgida
GCATTCCCACGCAGAGCGTAGGAACGATCACTCAGGGGGCCGGTGTGTCCTGATACTCTAAGTCAAACCTTCCAAACCGAGCTTGCGATGCCCCGGCCCAACCGCCAATCACTGTTCCCCTTCCTCGCCTGGCTCCCGCGCCAAACCCGCGCCAGCGTCGGCCGGGACGCAATGGTCGGCCTCAGCGGCGCCGTACTCGCCCTGCCGCAGTCGATTGCCTACGCCCTGATCGCCGGCCTCCCACCCGAATACGGCCTGTACGCCGCGATCATCCCGGTACTGATCGCGTGCCTCTGGGGTTCGTCCTGGCACTTGATCTGCGGCCCCACGGCGGCGATTTCCATTGTGCTGTACGCCAGCGTCAGCCCATTGGCCGTACCCGGGTCCAAGGACTACATCACTCTGATCCTGCTGCTGACCTTCCTTGCCGGTGTTTTCCAGTGGCTGCTGGGCATGTTGCGCTTCGGTGCGCTGGTGAATTTCGTCTCCCATTCGGTAGTGCTCGGGTTCACCCTGGGCGCCGCCGTGGTCATTGCTTTGGGGCAGTTGCCCAATCTGCTGGGGCTGGATCTGCAAGCCAGGCCACGGCGATCAATAGCCTGCTGGCGCTTGTGGACCACCGAGGCGAATGGGACCGCGCCTCGCTGGCCCTTGGGCTAGGTACATTATTCTCAGGCGCGCTACTCAAATATTGGCTGCCACGCTGGCCAACGCTGTTGATCGCCCTGGCGCTGGGGAGCCTGCTGGCGTGGCTGTGGCCGGCGATGTTCGGGCACGTGGCGTTGGTCAGTTCGTTTGCCGGCCAGTTACCGCCGTTCAGCCCCTTGCCGATGGACCTGGACACAATCCTGCGCCTGCTGCCCAGCGCGGTGGCGGTGGGTATGCTGGGGCTGGTCACCAGCCTGTCGATTGCGCGCTCGCTGTCGGCCCGCTCGCAGCAATTGCTCGACGCCAACCAGGAAGTCCGCGCGCAGGGTTTATCCAACCTCGTCGGCGGATTTTTCTCGGGGTATCTGTCAGCCGGTTCCTTTACTCGCTCGGGCCTCAGCTATGAGGCAGGTGCTTGTTCGCCGTTGGCCGGGGTGTTTTCTGCGCTGTGGGTGGCCGTGTTCGCGCTGTTCGGGGCGGCGCTGATCGCCCATATCCCGATCCCGAGCATGGCCGCGAGCATCCTGCTGATTTGCTGGGGCCTGGTGGACCATCGCGGCATTCGCGCGTTGTTCCGCGTAAGCCGTGCCGAGTTTGTGGTGATGAGCCTGACGTGCGTCGCCACCTTGCTGCTGGAGCTGCAAACGGCGATTTATGCCGGGGTGCTGGCGTCGCTGTTTTTCTACCTCAAGCGTACGTCGCAACCCCGGGTGCAACAGTGGCGCGACGGTGACGAAGATGTACTGCGCGTGGGCGGTTCGATCTTTTTCGGCGCCAGCCATTATCTACAGGTACGCCTGCAAAGTTTGCAGGGCGAGCGGGTGGTGATCGAGGCGCAGCAGATCAACTTTATCGATTATTCCGGCGTGGAGATGCTGCACCAGGAGGCGCGCAGGCTGCGTGGGTTGGGGCGCAGCCTGACGTTGCGCCGGGCCAGGCCGCAAGTGGTTGAGGAACTGAAGAAACTGGAAGGCGCCGAAAACTGCCCCCTCCATTTCGAAGACTGAACACACTCAAAACTGTGGGAGGCCCACATTGGATTGGGGTTAAGCCAACTGCCGGCGCAATTCAGCCAGCACCGGCGCCGAATCCGGGCGCACCCCGCGCCAGAGGAAGAAGGCTTCCGCCGCCTGTTCCACCAGCATCCCCAGCCCATCCATCGCCACGGCTGCGCGTTGTTCGGCCGCCCAGCGGCAGAACGCAGTCGGTTCCTTGGCGTACATCATGTCGTAGCAAAACGTCCTGCCCGGCTCGATCAGGCTGCCGGCGATCGGCGGTACATCGCCTGACAGGCTGGCCGACGTAGCGTTGATGATCACATCCACCGGTTCACGCAACCAATCGAACCCGCTGGCAGCCACGGGGCCCAGATCGTCAAACAGCTCGGCGAGCAACTCCGCCTTTTCCACGGTGCGGTTGGCGATGATCAGCGACCCAGGCTGCTCGGCCAGCAATGGCTCCAGCGCGCCGCGTACCGCCCCGCCAGCGCCCAGCAACAGGATGCGTTTGCCTCGCAGGCTCAACCCGGCGTTGACCGTGAGGTCACGCACCAGGCCGGCGCCATCGGTGTTGTCGCCGAGCAGGCTGCCATCGGCGAGCTTACTCAAGGTATTCACCGCGCCGGCGCGTTGGGCGCGTTCGGTCAAGGTATCGGCCAAGCGGTAGGCGTCTTCCTTGAACGGCACGGTGACATTGGCGCCACGGCCCTGTTGAAAAAACTCACGGGCACAGCCGGTAAAATCATCCAGCGGCGCGAGCAGCGTGCTGTAGTCCAGTTGCTCGCCGGTCTGCCCGGCAAACAGGCGGTGGATCAGCGGCGATTTGCTGTGGCCGATGGGATTGCCGAAGACGACATAACGATCCATCAGACAGCCGCCTTGGGCGGGGCAAGCCCCAGCCAGTCGCGGTCTTGAAGAAAGTAGTCAGTGAGGCGGGCTTCTTCGCTGCCGGCCTCGGCCTTCCAGTCGTAGCTCCAGCGCACTTGCGGCGGCAGCGACATCAGGATCGACTCGGTACGCCCACCCGATTGCAGGCCGAACAGCGTGCCACGGTCGTAGACCAGGTTGAATTCAACGTAGCGGCCCCGGCGAAATTCCTGGAATTGGCGCTGCTGCTCGGTGTAGGCGATGGCTTTGCGGCGCTGCACAATCGGCAGGTAGGCGTCGATGTAGGCATCGCCGATCGCGCGGATAAACGCGAAGCAGGTGTCGAAGCCCCATTCGTTCAAGTCATCGAAGAACAGGCCGCCGATACCACGGGGCTCGTTGCGATGTTTGATGTGGAAGTAGGTGTCACACCATGCCTTGTAGCGCGAGTAAACGTCCGCGCCAAACGGCGCGCACGCCTGCTCGGCCACGCGGTGCCAATGAATGCAATCTTCTTCGTTGCCGTAATAAGGCGTGAGGTCGAAACCGCCGCCGAACCACCACACCGGCGCTTCGCCTTCTTTTTCAGCGATGAAAAACCGCACGTTGGCGTGGGATGTCGGCACATGCGGGTTATGCGGGTGGATCACCAGCGAGACACCCAGGGCTTCAAAGCCACGGCCGGCCAGTTCAGGCCGATGTGCACTGGCGGACGGTGGGAGACCGCTGCCGAATACGTGGGAAAAGTTAACGCCGCCTTTTTCGATCACCGAACCGTTTTCGATCACACGGGTCCGACCGCCACCGCCGGCAGGTCGGTTCCAGGCGTCTTCACTGAAGCGAGCATCCGTCTCGAAGGTTTCCAGGGCGCTGCAAATACGGTCTTGCAGGTCGAGCAGGTAGGCCTTTACGGCCTCGGTGCGGGTAGTCATGGCATCACCTTGAATCGGGCAAAGCTACGCGAGGCCATTGGGCGTCGGCGGCAAATGGGCGCACAGGATAGCACTGCCGTCCGGTGCGCCGCAGTTGACGAAGATCAAGCTTAAGCGTTCGATAGACGGCTACGCGAGTTCAAACCAAGGAGAAGGCAGATGGCAAAACGTATCCAGTTCAGCGCCCATGGCGGCCCCGAAGTGCTCGAATATGTGGACTACACGCCAGCAGAGCCTGGCCCACAGCAAGTGCGTGTGCGTAACGAGGCGATTGGCCTGAACTTCATCGACACCTATTTGCGCAGTGGCTTATATGCACCGCCATCCCTGCCATCGGGGTTGGGTGCCGAAGGCGCCGGTGTGGTCGACGCCGTCGGCAGCGAAGTCAGCCAATTCAAGGTCGGCGACCGCGTGGCCTACGGCAGCGGCCCGCTGGGGGCCTACAGCCAGGTGCATGTGCTGCCCGCCGCCAACCTGGTGCACCTGCCGGACGAAATCAGCTTCGAACAAGCTGCCGGCGCCATGCTCAAGGGCCTGACCGTGCAGTACCTGCTGCGCCAGACTTATGAACTCAAAGGCGGCGAAACCATCCTGTTCCATGCCGCTGCCGGTGGCGTGGGTTCCCTGGCGTGCCAATGGGCCAAGGCGTTGGGCGTCAAGCTGATCGGCACCGTGAGTTCGCCGGAAAAGGCCGCCCTGGCCAAGTCCCTCGGTGCTTGGGAAACCATCGATTACAGCAAGGAAAACGTCGCACAGCGCGTACTGGAATTGACCGACGGCAAAAAGGTGCCCGTGGTGTATGACGGCGTCGGCAAAGACACTTGGCTGGCGTCACTGGACAGCGTGGCGCCCCGTGGGCTGGTGGTGAGTTTCGGCAATGCGTCAGGCGCGGTGGAGGGGGTGAATCTGGGGATTCTGTCCGCCAAGGGCTCGCTGTACGTGACCCGGCCGACGCTGGCGACCTATGCCAACAATGCGCAGAACCTGCAGGCGATGGCCGATGACCTGTTCTCGATGATCAAGAGCGGTAAGGTGCGCATTGATATCAACCAGCGGTATTCGCTGGCGGAGGCGGCGAAGGCGCAGACGGAGTTGTCGGGGCGGCGTACGACCGGGTCGACGATTCTGTTGCCGTAAGGCGATGGGTATGTGGAGTCTGGGCGGTCCTCATCGCGGGCAAGCCC
>JAFHKH010000046.1 GCA_016937595.1 Pseudomonas cedrina subsp. fulgida
CCCACGCTCTGCGTGGTAATGCCGCTTAGGACGCTCCGCGTCCCACCAGGTGACGCAGAGCGTCACGGGATGTATTTCCCACGCGGAGCGTGGGAACGATCAACAGGTCTCAGCGATACCAGCGTTGTGTAGATACCTATGGCTATCGCAGGCAAGCCCGCTCTCACATGTTTACCGCATCAGGTATGCGAGTTTTCAACGACCCTTGGCACCGTAAACCGGAACTCGCTGCCCCGGCCCACTTCACTCTCGGCAACGATCTTGCCACCATGGGCCTGAATGATGCCTTGGGTGATATACAGCCCCAGGCCGCTACCGGTGGGGTTGTTTTCGGTCTGGGTCCAATAACGATCAAATACATAGGGCAGTTGTTCCGGTGCAATGCCATCGCCCGAATCACGCACCGAGAACACGATTTCCTCACCATTGCTCATGGCGCTGATGCCGATATTGCCCTGGCGTGGGGTGAACTTGATGGCATTGCCGATCAAGTTCGACAGCACCTGGAACAGGCGCTCCGGGTCGGCGTTGATCTGCAGGCCCGGCTCGGCGTTGAACGACAGGTCAATGCCTTTCTCCGACGCCAACGGTGCGAGCAGGGAGTAGGCTTCTTCGAACATCTGGCTGACATCCAGTGGCACCCGCTTGACCACATACCGCCCGGCGTCGATTTTCGAGGTGTCGAGCAAGTCTTCCAGCAGCACATTCATGCGCCCGGCCGCCTGTTGCATGGTATCGATGGCCGAGGAAATCCGCCGTGACGTATGTGGGCCATCGGAGCTGAAGGCCTTTTGCAGCATGCCGCAGAGCATGGAGATGACGGTCATCGGGTTGCGCAGGTCGTGGGACACCACCGCCACCAGATCCTCACGGGCGCGCACGGCTTGTTGTTCGCGTAGCACCTGGCGGGCCAGGTCGTTTTCCAGGGCCGAGCGGCGCAAGTCGTTGGCGGCGAACAGGTCGCCATGGCTCCACTTGGTGGAGATGCCGGCCATCTCGACTTTCCAGATTTCAAACGACGTGCGTGGGCGAAGGCGCAGGCCGGCGTCGGAGTTTTCCAGATCCAGCGGTTTTTTCGGATCGCCGCTCCAATGGATATTCTCTTTCACTTCCGGGCGGAACCACAGCACACCGTTGTCCACCGGTTTAGGCAGACTCATGGCCAGCACGCCGCTGGCCACCTGCTGGAACGCGGCCGCCGGCGGGTACACCGACACCAGGTTATGGCTGGAAAATACCGGCTCGGCGCCATGCTGCAGCCACTTGTGCAACGCGCGGATCTGCGCCGGCTCCGGGCAGTTACCGTAGCGGTGCAATTGTTTGTCTTCGATGATCGCCACGCCGCCCGACAGGGTCAGGTCCATCAGCCGTTGCGGTTGTTGGGCCAGGCCATCGAACACGCCGACCTCAGACCCCTTCATGGCGCGATCCAACTGCGCAAGGGCATCGAGTTTTTCGTCACGCTGGCGGTTGAGGTCCAGCGCTTCCATGGCGCTGATCTGCAACGACAACACCTGGCCAATGGTCTGGCAGGCGATGCGCAGGTCGTTGGGCACCAGCAGGGGTTCGCGGTTGCCGCAGCTGATCAGGCCCCAGAGTTTGTCGCCGCTCATCAACGAGATGCTCATGGACGACAGTACGCCCATGTTCTGCATGTACTGGCAGTGAATCGGCGACACACTGCGCAGGGTGGCGAAGCTCAGGTCCAGAGGCTGCCCGGTGTCGGGGCGCAACTTGGGCAGCAGCGGCACCGGTTCGTAGGCGGCATTCGGGATAATGCGCAGCCAGTTGGTGCGATACAGCTCGCGCGCCTGCTCCGGGATGTCGGACGCGGGGAAGAACAGCCCGTTGAAAAGCTCCATAGACGGCGCCGACGCTTCGGCGATCACTTGGCCATGGCCTTCGTCTTCGAAGCGGTAGATCAGCACGCGGTCGTAGCCGGTCATGGCCTGGATTTCATTCACGCTGATTTCGTACAGCGCCTGCAGGGTTTTCGCCGCCTGCAAACGTTGCAGCATCTTGCCCAGGTTACTGGTGCGACCGTTCACCGCGCGTGGGCGGAAATCCTCGAGCAGCGGCTCGAACTCCAACACCAGCACGTTCTGGTGGCGGTGCAGCAAGCCTTCGAAGCCCGCGCCGTTCAGGGTGATATGCAACGGTGGCATGTCGAAGAAGGTATTGGTTTGGGCCATGACCCCTACGGCCTGGGCGTGTTCGGCGCCGATCAAGCTGTGCAGCGGCTGGCCCAGCAACGCTTCGGGCGCATGGCCGAACAAGGTGCCGACGTTGGCGCTGACCTGGATGATCTCCAGGCCGGGCTCCGACAGGGTCAGCAGTGCGCCGTGGGGCTGGATTGCTCCGGGAAAGCGGATAGGCTCGTCGGCACAGTTGGCAAGCAGCTCTTCAAAATCTTCGGGTTTCATAGCAGTACCTCCTGGCTGTCGAGCCATTGCTCAAAACAGCTGAATGTCGAGCGGGCGGCGTCCACGGCGCGTTGTTTTGCGGGCGCCTCCAGCGGCTGGTCGCCCAGGTAATCAAGAAAATCCTTCCAGCGCCGCCCGGTCTCTGCCCCATAGATATTGAGAAATGCACCGCCGTTGTCGGCATTCACCTCCAGGCGCTGGGCCATTTCACGTCGAAGCACTTGGCCGCCCAGGGTCGCGCCCTCCAGTACATACAGGGCACCGAGGCAGGCGGCGGGCGTATCGAACGTCGGGAGTTGCGTACAACGGGGCAGGGTATCGATGGCGTGATCATCCAGGCCCAAGGCATGTAGGTCGCTCAGCAGCGTGGGTGTTTTCACACGCATTGCTGTATCGAACCCTTGGGGAATCAATGCGCAGCCGTACAGTGCCGTTTCCATCGGCTGATAAAAACCGAAGTAGGCCTGCAGCAGGCGCCGGTACCCGTCGGCATCAAGGTGCTCGGAGAAAAACGGCAAGCGCTTCTCCAGCGCGGCGTGCAGCAAGGCCGTGCCCGTGCGCAGCGCTTCCAGCAGTGAGGGCGCATCGACGTCATGGGCCTGAGAATGCATTCAGTGAGCTCGAACTGTGGGCCTCTCGGCCATGAATGACGCGCGAAATGGGGCGACGATTCTACAGTCGGTCACTAAACGCGAAAAGCGAAAAGGCTGACTAGCGGATCAGAAATGTCGCTCCTTGCGTGATCAATGGACCCACAGGCTTATCCGGAAGTTCGCTCAAGATGATGTCGCGACGCTATCAATGCATGGCCAAACCCTGTTGATTCAGCGCTGTCTGCACACACTCAATCAGATGCTGGGTGCTCCACGGCTTGGGCAGGAACCGCACCGAGCCACCCAATTGTGCCGCCAGGTAGGCATTGCCGGAGGTCAACACCACCGACACCGTCGGCCAGCGGTGCGCCACGACCTTGCTCAGGTCATAGCCATTGAGCAAACCCGGCATTTGAATATCACTGACAATCAGGTCCACCGGGTCATCGCCTTGTTCCAGGTAGATCATTCCTTGATCGGCCGAAGGAAATGACGTCACCCGTGCGCCGAAATCTTCCAGTACATCCACCATTAACGCCCGAATGATCTCGTCGTCTTCCAATACTAAAATCGATGGCTGAGCCATGATCCTTACTCCACCATCAGGGTTCAATCTGTTGAGTGGAGCACGGTGGCATAGGTTCGATTGGGATGGAGGTTAAACGATGGGTGGTGCTTCAAAGGGTCTAGATTGCGTACTTGCCGGCAGGTGCGGCCGTAAAGCCATCATGCCCACCACCGTGGCGGTCGAAAGCGTGGTGCTCAAGCACTTGGCCCATCAACTGCACACCTTGCGCGACATCGACCCGCAAGCAGTGGCGGCCATCGCCTCGATCGTGGATGAAGAGCAGCACCATCACGACCAGTCGGCGGCGCAGATCGACGTGAACGATCCATGGTTCAAGGTGCTGACACCCGTGGTCACCGCGTGGACCGAAGCGGTGATCTGGATGGGCATGCGCTCCTGACAAACAGGCATAATGGCCCGCAACCGCCGATGTGGAATCCCTCATGAAGTACGCCGTGTTCACCCTCGCCCTGGTCTTCAATACCCAAGCGGCGCTTGCCGCCGGCGATGCCGAGGCAGGTGCCAAGCTCTTCACCAAGACCTGCAGTGGCTGCCACAGCGTCGGCGAAGGCGCGCGCGCAGGTTTCGGGCCACAGCTCAACGGCATCATCGGCCGACCGGCCGGAGCGACCACGGATTACCAGTACTCCGACGCGATGAAAAACTCCGGTGTGGTCTGGACCCGCGACAAACTTGCCGCCTATATTGAAGCGCCGAAGAAAGTGGTGAGCGGCACGCGGATGATCTTCTGGGGCATCAGTGATCAGGAGAAGATTGAAAACATATTGGCGTATCTTGAGACGTTTCAGCCAAAATAATCCTGTTTAATCGCCGGTCAAGGCACCATCCCCTCACACCGATAAGGACATTTCCTGTGAAGCGAATCGCGCTGCTCTCCCTGATTACCCTGGCGCTGTGCGCCTGCCAATCCAACCAACGCGACTCCTCGCCCAGCCTGCTCAAGGACGGTGTGCAGTTGCGGCAGAAAACCGTGGCCGTGGATGCCGAACACGCCAAAGTCATCATGAAAGCCGAGGGTGGCACCAACCCCGTCGAATTCGCCATCCACCGCGAAGGCGACCCCGACCCGCGCATGGAAACCCTCGGCACCGTGATGGACACCGGCGAAGGCAAGGTTTTCAACTGGATCGCCAAGCTCAACCAGACAGTTGCCAGTGCGACCTTGAAGCGTTTTCCGCAGTTGGAGATCCAGGCGGATCCCAACAAGAAACTCACCGTATCCAGCTCGGCGCGCAGCCAGGGCAGCGGCGCCTACTACAGCTGCGGGCCGGTGATGAGCACGTTCAGCCCGGAGAAGGCGAAGGTGTATCTGGTGGAGTTTCAGTTCAAGAACAATCGTGCGGCGTGTGCGCAGCAGGTGTTTGATATTACGGACCCGGCGAATCGGGTGTTGATTGAAGGGGCTGGGGGAGAGGCGAAATAGGGTTGAGGGCAGTTGTTTGAACGGTGGGCGTTGCCCACCGTTCGTGCGGTAAGGCTTGTGCGTACACCACACCGTTGAAGGTATGGGTACAGCAGTCGCAAAAGCGTTCCATGTGCTCATGCGTCAGCTGCGGATTGACCTTTTGCAGCAGGCCAGCCTCGTTCACCCACAAGCCGCTGTAATAGGTATTCTCATCCGTTCTCACGTATGCCTGCTTGTCACTTTCATGCAGTGCAACCATCCAGAACACCGGCTCCGGGCGATCCAGACGGGTTTTGGCTTCGCTGAAAACCTCGCTCCATGGGTGGCCGACTTTGGACAGGAGAAAGCGGAATAACGGTGTGTAGTCGAGCCCGTGCCGTTGATGGCTGTGCATTGAACCTCGGGTTGATGGCGTGCGCTTTTCCTTTTTGCTGTGTCGTTCGTACCGGTAAGCGCTGCAACTCCCGTGGCGCACGCCGTGGGTTCGGGTGTTGACTGAGCGATAGAGGATGGGCTTTTGCAGTGTGGGTTTCATTGCATCAAGACTCCTTATTGGGTTGTTTTGGGGGCGGTGGCCAGGCGCCTTGATAGCGAAAGGAAATTTGGTAGTCGAGGTGGTCGGGTTCAATCTCATGCTGGAAATACGGCTGAATAATCGTTAACCAGCCAGGCAGCACGTTGAATACATCGGCATATATCGCGGTCTCTTCGCCTAAACCCAACGCTTCAAAAACACTGTCTGGGTCCTCGATATCCGCTGAATACTCATCCGCCTTCAAGTCATTGCTGTGCTTTTCGTACCATCGCAATCTGATTTTCATCACCATTTTTCGAGCGCCTCTTTATCTGTAAATTCGACGTTTTGGGTCCGCCGGTCCTCGACGTTCGGCGGTATAAGGATCAAATGCGCCGAGGTGTTCCAAGTCACTGTTTCGATAGACCTCCAGCTCGCCTTTCTTGGAATCCCATTCAAATAGCTTTCTCCCCTTTGCATCGATCCAACGCTCACGTAAGCCAGCCCCGCCTTTTCTTGGTGTCATTGGCTTTTGAGGAATCAAACCTGGAAAGCCTGTTATGTCCTCGGTTCTGGGCGCCGGAAAGTAATCATGATCCGGATTTTTCAAGCCCTTCCGTAGCTCATTCACCACCACATAAAGCGGCCGAACCCCCGACTCCACCGGGAACACCAGAATAAAATCCCGATACTCCGGCGGATAAATCGGATTAACCAGAATCTGCGCGGCCTTCTCCGTCGGCGGGTAAATCCAGATCACCGGCGCGTGCGGCGCAGCCTCCAATGCCGGAATACCCAGCGTATCGCCCGGATCAACGGCAGGCGTCCAGATCAGCTCGACACCTTCACCCAAATTCGCCACAAACTGCTCGTCACGGCGTTGGAACTGCACCACATCAATCATCTGCCAGTTCGGATGGTTGCCGGTGTAAAACCCATACCCCTTGAGCGTGCCGTCCTCGCGCTGCTCGATATGCAAACGCATCTGAGACCGCGCCCGCGTCATCGAGCGTAGCTGCTCCTCGCTGTAGAGCGCGCTGTCGCCCAATTCAGAGGGCCAGGCCAGCGCCACCAAACCGCTCAACAGGCCTGCGGCGACAGATCCGACGGCAGTCGCCGCCGACTCCCAAACCGCCGAACGCAACGCCAACTGCCCCAAGCCCGCAGGCAATGCGCTGCCGCCGATCTTGCGCAACGCCAGCGCGCCTCGTCCGTCTACCTCGCGCCCACCCAACAGGCTGAAATGGGCGTACTCCTTAATCAGCTCCAGCGGGACATAACCGGTGGGGTCTGCGTAGCGGGTGAAGCCGTCCGGCAGTTGGCAGGGCTTGATGAACACGCAGCCAGGAGGTTTGGCCGGCGTGGGGACCGGGGCAGGGGAGGGCTCCAATAGATCAATCGCCGGTGAATAGTGCGCGCGCGACGGTTGCGGCGTCAGGATTCGTTGCCTGAGTTGTTCTTCTTCGGTGAGGGGGTAAAAACGTTCTGACATGACGGCTCACTTCCTTGTGCGAGGGAGTGAGCCTACGAGGGGCGATCAGGGTGCTGGAATTGGCATAGTTCGATGGTGAGTGTGGGAAAAGTAAACAGAATTACCAGTCGGTTTCGAATATTGCGATTTTCGTTTGTTTCGTTTGGGTTTGGGCTCAACTGAATGACGTGACGACGGGGCCGCATCATGATCACCCATCACATACAAGGCTCAATGGGATGGCTGAAGAGGGTGAGGCGGTTGGTGTGTAGGCGGGTGGTTTGATGGTGTGGCGGCTGGCGTCTTCGCAGGCAAGCCAGATCCCACATTTTGATCGGGGTACATCCGTTAAACCGTGCAGGCAGTAAAAAAGACCCTGGGGCGCCGAGATCTTTTTTATCCGCTGATCAAGTCAGCAAATGTTTGGAAATCAACCGGGATATTTCGACAATCGAGGTTCTGCCGGTGAACTCGAACTTCACCTTCCCCAACGACGAAAAGTAAATCTCCAACTCCGAATCCAGATCAAACGTCCCCGATGTTTCCACCGAATACGCCACGATGTTCTTGTACGGCAGCGACGTGAAGTCCTTCTTGCTGCCGGTAATCCCCTGAACGTTCACCGCAATGATGCGCTTGGTCGTGAACACCACGCCGTCGCGCATGGCCTTGTACGCGTCGACCACTTCCTCGCCGTCCAGCAGCAATGACGCTACGCGTTCGGCGTACTCGTTGTTTTGTTTGAGTTTGAAGAAGCCTTTGTTGTTGAAGTCGATCATGTGCCTGCCCTTGGGTGAATGCTGCGGTCGGTGTATGACGTTTTGATCATGGATCTGTATCTAACGCGCGCATTTTGAACGCTCTACCATGGCGTCCAACGCTACAACGTTGACCAAATGTTTCGCGTCGACGCAACCACCTCAAGAGGCCCCAACCATGCCTGAACTGTCCAACTGGCTTGCCTATGCGCTGATATCCCTCGGCATGGTGCTGACGCCCGGTCCGAACATGATTTACCTCATTTCACGGTCGATCTGCCAGGGGCGCGCCGCCGGGTTTATTTCCCTGGGCGGCGTGGCGTTGGGCTTTTTGGTGTACATGCTGTGCGCGGCCTTGGGGATTACCGCGTTGGTGATGGCGGTGCCCTTTGCCTACGATGCGCTGCGGTTTGGCGGGGCGCTGTACCTGGCCTATCTGGCCTGGCAGGCGGTCAAGCCGGGTGGGCGTTCGCCGTTCCAGGTGCAGAGCCTGCCCCAGGACAGCCCGCGCAAATTGTTCACCATGGGCCTGGTGACCAACCTGCTGAACCCCAAGGTGGCGGTGATGTATTTGTCGTTGCTGCCCCAGTTCATCGACCCGAACGGCCACGGCAGTGTGCTGATGCAATCCCTGGTGCTGGGCTTCACGCAGATTCTCATCAGCGTCAGCGTCAATGCGCTGATTGCCACCCTGGCGGGGTCATCGCGGTGTTTTTTATCACTCGACCGGGATGGCAGGTGGTACAGCGCTGGCTGATGGGCTCGGTGCTGATGGGGCTGGCGGTACGGATGGCGGTGGAAGGGCGGCGGTAAACGCAGGTTACAGGATGGCCTTCAGGTAATCCTTGAGTGCGTCGAGCGGGGTATTGAGGGCTTCCAGCGTCGGCGCTTGGCGCACGTGCAGCGCAAGCCGCTGCAGCTCGCGGCCCATCACCGTCGTGGCGCCGCCCAGTGATGCCAGCGCCAGCGTCAGGCACTCATCCAGCTTCAACCGGATCCCCGCCACATCCCCCTGGCGCACCAACAACCCAAACACCTCGCGGTCATAGGCGGCCATCACCGGATCATCCCGCAACACCGGGCTGCCGCCGTCGGTCTCGTGCACCAGTTTCAGTGCAAAGAGCGCAACCGCTTCCAGCGTCAATTCCATGGTTCCGGTTCCTGGGTAGTGGGGGACGGCGATGATCACTGTTCCGGGCGTGAAAAAAAAGCCCCCACTGCCGCGAACCGCTGGCCCTGCTCGCCTTACAACGTGAACCGCGCAACCACGGTGCGCAGTTCCCCCGCCAGCAACGAAAGCGCTTGCGCCGTCACCGCGTTGTCTTCTATGCCCTCCATCAGCGCGACACTGCCGTTACGAATTTCGGTCACGTTGCGGTTGATATCTTCCGAGACGGCGTGCTGCTGGACCGCCGCGCTGGCGATCTGGGTGTTCATGCTGACAATCTGCTCAACGCCGTCATTGATGGCATCCAGGCTGGTCGATGCCTGGTCGGCGGACTCGAGACAGGCCTGCGCGCGTTGTTTGCCTGCTTTCATTTGCTCCACGGCGGCATCGGTGGCCAGTTGCAGTTCCTGGATAATCCGGCGGATTTCTTCGGTGGAGTTTTGCGTGCGCGAGGCGAGCGTGCGAACTTCATCCGCGACCACGGCGAAGCCGCGACCCTGCTCGCCGGCGCGGGCCGCCTCGATAGCGGCGTTCAACGCCAGCAGGTTGGTTTGATCGGCGATGTTGCGGATCACCTCGATCACTCCGCCAATCTGCTGGCTGTGTTGCGCAAGCGCCGAGACCTTTTGCGCGCTGCGTTCCACCTCGTCGGCCAGCGCTTCAATCGTCACGCGGGTCTCGCGCATTTTCGCCAGGCCAGCATTGGACGACTGGCTGGCCTGCCCGGCGGCGTGGGCGGCACCTTCGGTGTTTTGCGCCACATCGGCCACGCTGGTGGTCATCTCGTTGATGGCCGTGGCGACTTGTTCGGTTTCGCTTTGCTGGGCGCTCATCGAGCGTTTGGCCCGGTCAATCGACACGCCCATGCGCTCAGCCGCCTCGGAGACCGATTGCGAACTGCGCTCCACCTGCGTGAGCGAGGCACTGAAGGCCTGCACCATATGGTTGAGACCGTTGCCCATATCGGCCATTTCATCTTGGCCGCGCACCTGGACACGCACACTCAGGTCACCCTGTGCAATGAGCTGGGTGGCAAACAAGGCGTCGTTGATGCTGCGGCGCAGGGCGCTGTAGATGCCGCTGAACACATACACCAGCAACAGGCCAAGCACGGCAATCATGCCCAGGATGAGCAGCCGTTCCGAGCTTTTTTCCTGGACGCGGTTTTCCAGCGCATTCATCAGCGCATCTTGCAGCGTGTCTTGCGCCTTATACAAATCAGCCACCACCGCGTTGCCCCTGGCGGGCAGATTTTGCACACCATTGACCGTGTTGCCTGTGGCGCCAATCACGGCTTCGAGGTCGGAGCGGAAGCTTTTCAGCCCCACCAGGGCGCTGGTGATGGGGGCCTGGATACTGTCGGCGAGGGCGGGTTCCCTGCGACGCAGCAATGCGAGGCTTTGCTCAAGTTCCTTTTGAATGAGTAACTCATTTTTCAGCATCGACTTGATCACGCCGCGCTCACCCGTACTCCACGTTTTCCCGTCACGCAGCCCGCTGGCCAACCCGCGCAATTGCCCGACCATATTGATTTGGCGTGGCAGCCTCAACGTGCTCTGGTCGATCATGAACAGCGATGCGTAATCTTCATCCAGCACCATGTCCGACGTGGCGGATACGTAGTAAACGAAGTTCAGTGTTTCGGTGAGTTGATCGTTCCAGTCGTCGAACATCGCGCCTTGGTCGACATTGGTTTTCGCCAATTCGATCAACTGCTGTGCCCCGCTGTGCAGGCGTTGCACGCGGTCACCGGTTTCAAACTCGACGTTAAAGCGCCTGTCAGTGTCTGCGAGTTTCGAAAAAGCCTCCTCCAGTTTGACCTGGTTGGCCGCTACCTCGGCCTGAGCGGTTGTGTCACCGCTGAGCAGGCGGTTGGTGAGGGCGCGTTGCAACATCGATAAGCGCAGCACAGGCGTCACATCCAACAGATAGCGTTGGCCCGACTGTTCGGAACGAATTATCTCGAGGCTGTCGTTGATCTGATGAATGACGCGTGTACCGAGCAGCATCAGGGGGATCAGCACGATGAGTGCAAGCACGCCGAATTTGGTGGGGAAGCGCAATCGGTTGGCCAGGTGTACGGCGGGAGCAAGGATATTCATGAAGTTCTCACAGCCCGCAATGGGGGCAGTTTGTCGGTGGTTTTAGGTGAGAACGTTCCATTTCTCGCATGCCTGGCTCTACCTGGCTCATTCGGCTAATCACGTCGTCATGTAATTAAACGTTTCGTACATGGTGTCGACGTTTAGGTTGAGAACTTTATAAAAAGTTGTACATATTTTTATTTTTGTACAATCTCGGAACGCCTTGAGTGGGATGATGTCGTCGTGACATCGTTTGCCAGCGCACTGATTCGGGAACGATATTAATTGGCCATGTTCCAACTCGCCGTACCCGCGCACCCCGCCACCACAAGGATAGGGTGCAAGGCCTAACCCACTACAAGGACGCAAGCACTCATGCAACCAACTCCCACCCACGCGCCATCCGCCGCCGGCGAGCTGATCGCCAGTTTTCGCCACGGCAAGGGTTTCCTGATCTTCAGTTTGATATTCGGCGTCGTGCTGCTGGGGCTTGCGGCGTTTGTGCTGTACCTGGAAACGGTGATGCCCGCGACCAATAATGGCCCCATTGTCGTCCAGTTATCCGGTGGCACCGCGTTCACCTTCAGCAGCCCACAGACGCTGACCTACTCTATCAGCGCCTTGCTCACCGTTCTCGGCTTGGGCATTTTTGCCGCCTACGGCTGGCAGAAAAAACTGCGCGCGCCGCGTTACAACGTGTACGAGCACGGCATCGAGCGCTTTATCAACGATCAGCGCGACTACACGGCCTTTGCCGACATCGAAGACCTGTACCTGTTCGGCTCCGGGCAAACCGTGATGACCGGCATGATCACCAACCTGGCCTATCGTCGTAACGCGTCGGAGCCGTTTCACCGAGTGATTGAAAGCCTCAAGGGTTTTTACGAATTCCAGCAATTGGTGCGCGAGCTGCATGTACGCGCGCGCATGCCGGCGGTGATCGCGACGCTGGAGACGGGTGGGGCGGTGACGTTCAACTGCATCAGCTCGGGGCAGGTCTGGGGCAAGCGCATGAGCGGCAATTTCCTGAAAATCACCACCTCGCCGATTGTGGTCAGCCGCGCGTTCCTGGACTACCAGGGCCGCACAGTGCCGATGTCTTCGCTACGCACCGTCGACCTGAATGCCTGGACCGAAAAAGTGGTGATCAAGGACGAGAGCGGCAAAGCTGTCTTGTCGACGATCGCCACCGGCATCCTGAGCCACGACCTGTTCCTCAACACCCTGGATGCCGTGTTTGCGGCCGAAGAACAAACCCGCGAGCTGGCGTGAGCCGGCAGCTTTAAGGATGAGGACTGAACGATGATCTATCGCGGTGCAGGCTGGTTCACCTTGTTTACACCCGTGGCGATGGTGCTGCTGTTGATGTGGCTGTGGCCGGATCCGAGCGTCAAGCCCGGCAATACCTCGCTCATGCAACTGTTGATGGGGGTCGGGATTGGCTCGGCGATCAACGTTGTGCTGGGCTTTGTATTGAATCGCCAGGTGCACGCCGACGGCGTGCGCCATCACTTCTTTTTCATGCCCATGCAGTGGCCGGCACTGGCGATCACGCTGGTGTGCGCGCTGATCGCCCTGTTGAAATAGGCTTCAATACAACCGTTATGGAGAAGGTAGACGGTACTCACGTCTATGAGATTATGGGGATTCACAGAGTCGCCCTTTTTCACAGACAAAACGCTCAAAGCGACACCTGCATCTATGTACTAACATTTCAGGACCATGCGGGTTTCGAAGGCATTCTATTTCAGAAACTTGATCGTTGAAGCGCCGATCTGGAACACGAGAGGCATCGGTGGGAGTGCTTGAGTATTGGCTGCGCACTCGCAACCGCGCAACAAAATCAATATGCATTCCTCCAGCCGTTAGCCGATAGGGATATCACATGAGCCTTCCTCACCCCCCAGACTTAACCCCAGAGTTTGCTGAGTCGAACAGGCGTCGTCTCCAGGACTTATGGGATCGAGAGTATGAAGACGCGGCTACCATTCCATCATCGTTAAGAGCTGCACCGGCACATGCACTCGTCGAGCTGATGAGAACCTGTGAATTCCCCGCTGAACGGGCCTTGGATCTTGGTTGCGGAAATGGCCGTAATAGCCTTTTTCTCGCGAGTTTGGGGATGCAGGTCGTCGCTCTTGACTTCTGTCCAACAGCGGTTGCTTTGACACGTAGGCGTGTTGAGGACGCCGGGCTGTCAGGTGCTGTCGAAGTTGTGAATCAAGACCTGCTGGATGGGATCCCTGGGGCCGACGAGACTTACGATCTTGTATTGGATGCTTATTCGCTTTTCCATTTCACCCGCGACGAAGATCAACGACGTGTCATGCATGAGGTCGCGCGCGTGTTGAAGCCTGGGGGGCGCTTTATCACGATACAGGCCGACAGCTCGGACGCTTATTACTTGGAGCGGCTTCATACTCGAACAGCCTACGGGCATATTAGCTTTGATCCAGCCAACGGCTTAAAAAAGAGGCATTACAGCTTGGCGACTTACACTGAGCAGGTAGTTCCGGAATTTACCCTTGTCAAAGCTGTGAACATCGTCTCGGCTGACGATGTCCGCGGCAAGGTATATAACCGAAGCCTATTTGCCTGTTTGATGCAGAACGTTAAGGCGTGATAAAAGCGAAAAGAATGGACCCTTCAACGGGCCCATGCATTGATGTGTACGGTTGAGCCGAAACCCAGCAAGGAATGCGCATGAACTTCTTCAAGAAACTTCTCATTTCATTGAAAGGCTCTTTAACCCAAGACGCCCCACCCACCGCGCAACCCCTTGAATACCAAGAGCCGGTTACACCCAGTAACTCGGTTGAGGCCGATGCGGCAAATCAGGCCGCCCGACAAGCCAGCGAAGCATGCCTGGATCGTCATTGGGGCTCTGTCGGCACAGTCGAGCGCGATGTCCTGTCCTACATCATCAGTCCGAGTTTCTCGGGTGGCCCTTACTGGCCCTCGACCCGACAGGCCTACCGAGTGGTTCGCCGTGGCGATACAGTAATCATCGCCACCGAAGGCCTGTCAGACCCATTCGATGATGTTGAAGGAATGGGCAATGGTTTCGAGATGGAATTGTTCATAGAAACCGCAGATATACCCGAGCACGCCCGTGGTTCTTTGGGTGAGGTCGATCCGCTCAAACGCAGCTGGGCATTCGAGCTGGTGGAACACGTTGCCAAAACGGTGGCAGACGCTGGAGGCATCACCCACCAACTCGAACAGCACGGAGCGCTGTCTCTTGAAATTCCCGGGTTCAGCCGGTCGCACCACATGAGTGATCAACTCCCCAAACACTTCGTGACCGACGACGACTCTACGGGCGTCTTGCTGGGAGCCCCTGAACCGGATTTCCCTACCCGGCTGGATGACATGCCGTTATCCCCGGTCAGATTGGTTCCAGTGGTATTGATCACAGCATCGGAGCTTGAATACGTTCGTTCCGGTGGGCGAGGAGCACGCGAGGATCTGGTAAGCCGTTTGAAGGCCGCGGGCATCGAGCATATGAGCAGCCTCCATCGTGCCAGCGTTGTTTGACTGCGCGCGGCTCCAGGAAATTGGCCGGCGCTGGCGATCACGCGGGCCCCTCTGTTGAAATGAGCTTACCGACCGCTCGGCAAGGGCGGTCGGATTTCAACTTGTTCAAGGCTTACCCGATACGTGGTGTAGGTGTCGCCATCCTCCAGATAAAGGTCGCTTCGATACCGCTGTACCGCGCCTTTGAGTTTGATGTGCAGGCCGTTGGCGACGCGTTGGATGACCACGTCTTTCAAGTCGGTGTCCGAGACCAGAAACGGCGGTGTCTTGCCCAAGTACACCTTCATGGTTGCGTCAGTCGATTCACGGTGATCCATATAGAACTTCAGCGTCTTGGGCTCCGAACGGTCCCTGGCTTCCTCGACGATGTAAAGCCACTCTCCCGGGATGAAGTTTTGCTTCAGGACTATTTGAGGGGGAAGCTCGGGTTTGTGCACGTAGGCATAAATGAGAAACCCTGCAAAGCAGAGCGCGAAGGTGATTGCCAGGTACTTTTTAAGCCTGAGCTTCAGGGCTTGCCATTCGGTTTTATTCATAAGCTTCAACGTGGGGTATGAAGACGGTTTCATTGCGGTGCGTTGATGATAATCGTGTCCAGACCCAAAGACAGTCTTCAAATCCACTGATCATTCAAGGCGGTTCGGTCCCCCCCTGCATGGCCAGTGTTCAGGATGCCCCGTGGCTCGATCATCATCAGCTTGGCTTGGCCTTCGGCGGCCGTGCGGTGTTCAACGCCGCGAGGGACCACATACAGTTCGCCTGGCGCGACATAGACCGGGCCGTCGGGAAGGTCGATACGTAGCGTGCCTTCCAGCACCAGGAATGCCTCGTCGGTTTCAGGGTGGGAATGCCAGATGAATTCGCCTTCGATGCGTACCACCTTGAATTGATAGTCGTTCATTTCGGCGACCACGCGTGGGCTCCATGGTTGGTCGATGAGGGAGGCTTTTTGGGTGAGGTTTACGGGGGCACGATGGACCATGACGGATGCTCGGGTGGGGGAGAGTGGTCACGTTAGCGGGGGGCTGGTGGGAGGGCTTGTACGATCTTGCAGGACGGCAGTGGGCGAAGAAAAAAACCATCAGGGCTTTATGGCCTGTAAGCCTGCCGCAATTTGCCGGCGAGCCAAGAGAGCGTCATCGCCGGAATTGAGAGAACCGCTGCATACAGGAGACCGACAGCCAGCAACGGGGAAACACCAGAAACAACCAGAACCACTGGTATCTGAGCAAGCATCACGACGGCGCCTGCGGACCACTGGGCGCGTTTTAGCACGGCTCCAAGAATCGCTGACAAAACAAGCGCGGCGGGATAGATGAGGGTCCAATAATTAGCCAGGTCCCATGGCTCTTTAGCCGCTGTGACTGCTGAAACAACAGCCCAAAAAAATAGGGAAACAATGCAGGTAGCTGTGAATGCCATGATTTTTCTATTTCTCTTTGTCGAAAGGCCGTTGGATGTAATCGAAACCGGGATGGATCTATTTTTCCTGATTTGTTGGCGGCGCCTAGTCCTTATTGATGAACATCTCTTCTGTCTGGCCCTCGCAGATCTCGTGGACTCGAATCATTTACGCGGCCTCCCGCCCAGGATGTTTTTCTCCCACAGCTCGCCTACCGAATAATCGTCCAGCCATGTTTCGAAGGCTTTTTCGTCGAGGCGCTTGAAGACGGTTGCACCTTTCTCCCGCTCGACGATGATCAAATCGTCGATTGAGAACTCGTTCACCAAGGGCACTGACTGCGTTGAGACAATCACCTGCATGCGGGTGATCGGGTTCTTTGTGCTCATTGCTGCTTGATTCCTTTAGCGGCGCTGCTTGTTGAGTCAAAAGCCGCTGTCGTTGATAGCTGTGGCGGATTTTGCCATTGACTTCGGACGTTGGCGCCCCACTTGATCGCATCATCCTAACGCTAATCTTTACCACCTAATACCTGCGGTTTTGGCTCGTAACCGTTGCAGCCACGACAGCCCCGGCTATTGGTAAGGCCCTGATGCAGAGTTCAGTTCCCGTTCAAACCGCTATCACGCGTCAGCAGGCGGCGTTTCCAGTGGATCTCCTTCAGCATCATTTCTTCTTTGCCGGTGTGCTTGTCTGCGATTTCAAGGATGCTGAACCTGAAATTCTCCGCGAAATCCTTGCCGCGCTTCGTATGCAAATCTCTGATTCGAACGTTCCCACCATGCCCGCTATGGGCGTAGTTCGACCATCGATCCCATAGACCGCCCGTACCGGTCGCCGAGCCGACATAAAGCTGTTCTTCACCCTTGGTGCGATCAGAGATCAGGTAGACGCCCGCCACGCTGGACAAGGCTGTCTGCCAGGATTCCAAGTCTTGGTTGACTATGATTTTCAACTCTGCGTGGGACACGTCCACTTCCTTGAAGCCGGGGAACCTGCCGACCGTCATCGGTTTTTCCAGAATGGAAGACACGACCATGCTTCTGAGGCAGGTTTCCAACCAAAGGTAATTGCCTCGGGGCTTTGTGTAGTCGAGGATCAAGCGTCCTTCCAGTTCGGCAAACTCAGGCACACGGCGGTAGTCGTAAACGAAGTCCCGGTTCTCCTTCTTGGCCTTCGTGTCATTCAGCTTCAAAGAGTCGTACACGCCTGCCAGAAGCCATTTTTTCGTGCCTGGCAGCTCGACCAGACCGATTACGTACTCACACTCGAAATTGCGTCGGGACTGCCAGGATTGCCATTCGTCAAAATTTCCCGCCAGGTACACGTCCATTGGATGTTCAAGTCCGTTGTGCTGGGCGAGATGAACCTTCGTGTTTGGGAGTTTGAGAGAGGGGAGGAGGCTGGTTAGAAGCTGAATTAGCATGGGGTGGCTCTGGTGAGTAGTGGATGGCAATCGCAAAGATTCGCTCGAATTGCGTGGGTATGCACGAAAAGGGGCCTATCGGCCATGTCCGATCATTCGTGGCAGGCATAAAATCGCCAGCGTGACTGGCTTCGGTTGCAGATATCGGCCCTGAGAAATGGCGAGCGTATCGGAGCCGCACCCAATCCGTCTAAGAGCTACAGCTATCGCATTTCATGTCGCAGATAATTGAGCACCTGCGACAGACTCATGCGACACCGCAAAGCTTTATTCTGCGATGTGAGCGAATCGTCGCATAACTTAGGAGTAAAGCGACAGATCAGCATAGGCGAAGAGCCGTGCTAGGCCACCAGTGGCGGCCGGCACGGCCGCTAGTTTTGTTCTAAACGCCATCCATAGATCTCCCTATAACGAATGAAAGCCGACCGCTAGGGGAGAGGAAAGACTGCTGAGTTTGTAATCCATTTCTGTAGGTGGCCTTTCGAAATCACAAATCTGTTGCTTACCCAAGAAAATAGTGTATTTTCAAATTGCATGGGCGTATCGCCTATTTGCCGCAATCGAGACATAACATCCGCTGGTTAGCTCAGTAATGAGCGTTCAATGCGAAAGTATTGAACTGATGAGGAGAGGGTCCCGGCACTCTCCGACCCCCGCGTCCCGCTGGAGTGCTTCACGGTGGGCCTACCATGAGAAAGATGGTGGTTTTCAGCGGATGGTTTCGATGAACGCAACATCTTTCTCTTTACCCTATGTTATGGGTTGGTATGGCTCACATTTATATCCAATGGATTGGCTATCGTGCTTGCGAACCCACTGAAAATCTCAAAAAATTCTGTCAGTAGCCGCGAAAATTTATGCAAGCTCCTGCGCGTGTCAGATGAGTTTCTTTCTTCTGTTATGGCATTGAGTCAAGAGGATCGATACACCAAAAAAGATCATGTTAAAAAAGCAGGTGGGATAAGCCGTCCTATTTATAATCCTCATAGGTTCTTAAGAAAGCTCCAAAAGAGAATAAATATTGCAGTTTTCTCCAATTACTACGTGATTCGTTGGCCGCACTTCATATATGGCTCGGTGCCAAACCAAAAAAACAATGATGCCTACGATAGTAAGGATTATGTTTCTTGCGCAGGAAGGCACTGCGGCGCGAAAAGCTTGTTGAAAGTTGATGTTTCCAGTTTTTTTGACAATATCCATCAGGATATAGTTTTCTCTATATTCAGTAAGTTTCTTAAGTATGACGAAGAAGTGTCGAGGATTCTTACAAATCTGTGTTGCCATAATTCACATCTTGTTCAGGGAGGGTTGACCTCAAGTTACATCGCCTCTTTGTGTTTGTATGATGTTGAAGGTGATGTTGTTGAGCGGCTCAATAGGAAGGGGTTTATATATACTAGATTGGTGGATGATATAACTGTATCGTCAAAATCGCTCAATACCGACTTTACGTATGCGCTTAAAATTATTAGCGATATGTTGACTGCTAAAGATCTTCCTATAAATGAGGGTAAGACTAAAGTATTCAGGACATCAACGGAGCCGTTGACGGTTCATGGGTTGAGAGTTAGTTTCAGTACGCCACGGCTTCCTGCTGATGAAGTGGGCAGGATTAGGGCGGCAGTTCGAAACTTGGAGTCCCTCTCAGTCCAACCGGGTTATCGAACTTCCCACGGTTATAGACATGACTATAATCGGTGTATGGGGAGGGTTAATAAGCTCCTTCGAGTTGGTCATAATCAACATGGACCGCTTCTTGCGCGACTAAATTCTATCAAGCCTTTGCCGTCAAGGCGTGATGTTAACAGGGCTAAAGATATGGTTGCGCGATTGGAGAAAGATTTTGGTGCGAAAAAACATACACACTGGTACAAGTCTAGATTCAATCGGGTTATGGAGCGGCTGATAGTTTTAAATCGTGTATATGACATAACATCCAAACAGTTAAGGTCTAAGTTGAGAAAGTTGAAGCCTGAAAGTGAGGATATAATTGATAAGCATGAATAGATTTGCAATGTCATTCTGTCGGGAGGCGAGAAGTGCCTTTTTAAGGCAGCATCCATATTTCAAATACTTAATTGTTCTGCTCTCCTCGATCGGGATCATAGGGCTTTGTATTTTTGTCACGGTTTTCGTAATGATTTTTTTTGCTGATCAGATTTACTTGTTACCATTTTGTTTTTCTAATAAGTGCTTTGTAAGCCTGTATGAAAAATATAGCTCAGCTTTTGCCGTGGCTAAGTCAACATTAGATCTTATTGTCCTTGTTGCTACGGTTGGTGCGATTTTTGTCGCATTGCTCAGTTATTTGTCCACTCTAAAGTCGTCATATTTTACAAACCATATATCACATCTATCGCTATTTCAGAGTTTTTTTGTAGAGGAGGTCAGGAAGAGAGATTTGCTTTCGATATCTTCTTTTGATCCTCATAAAATCTACGGGCTTATTTATTCTAACTCCAGAAATGGAGATATGTCTTTGTCTGAGACGTACTTTGAATTTATAGGTCGGGTAAATAAAGTTATTTCTGACTCTAATTTTAATTCATATAAGGCTACAAAAGGGCCTTTTATTTACAAGGATCACCAAGCAGAAATGATCCGGACCCTAGAAGGGATTGGTTTTAATCTTCAATTTATGCCAAAGAAAGATTTCTACGAAATTGAAAACCAGGTGCTTTCATTGCTTGACTCAATTTCAAAATCTTTCTGCGGAGGTGATGTCAGGACTGAACTAGAGCGCCGTATATACAGATAGGAATAACGTAAACGCTTTTTTGCCTAATACTAATTCCCTGAGCTTAAGGAAGACTTAGTGTGACTAGATCCGCAATTCCAATGGAGGTTCAAAGGGCAGTTTTAATTGAGGCTGGACATCAGTGCGCGATTCCTTCTTGCCGGCACCCAAGAGTTGAAATTCATCATATTGTTCCGTGGGCAAAATCTAAAAAGCATGAATACCAAAACCTCATTGCTCTTTGTCCAAACTGTCATACGCGGGTCCACGATGGTGAGATTGATCGAAAATCTTTGATTAAATACAAATATGCATTAGTTTCAGCCATTCGGGATTTAGGGGATTCGGCGTTTAGTCATCCTATTGTCGAGATTAAGCGATGCATATATGCCATCGATACTGGTCATCCGGGGATCTATTTTGATTTTGAGTTTCCAGATTTTTGCAATAAAGATGTAATTATTGCCTCAAAAAATATAGAGGCGTGGGGTGGTGAGTTGCTCGAAGCTCATAATTCGACTGCTGAACTTAATAAGAAAGATGCGGTTGATAATGGCTATAGCTGTCGCGGAACCCACCTGATTGGGAGGTACGAAGTAAAGCGAAGGGATTCATATGTGTTAAGTGTTAGATATACGATTGATGGGTATTTGGGTGGTGCTCATGGTTATAGGGAAACTAGGGCTCAGAACTTTATATTGTCACCTTTCGCGCCTTTAACTTTAGATTACTTGTTGATTAATGAAGATTGTTTGTGTGAGCTGTCCGATCTTATTAGACAAAGGTTTTCAAAGGATCGGCCTGAACTTGATGGAGAGTGGCTTATGTCAGGGACGACGCCAGACTATATCGCTTCAACTCCATTTGTAGTTGGACGATATGGAATAGATTTCATATTCGCAGAATATCAAGTGGCTGGTTATGCGCAGGGTAGTCCTGAAATACATTTGTCATTTTATGAGTTAAATGGTATCGCTAAGCCAGATATCCTAAAGCTGTTAGACGATGAATGATGTATATTGCTTCTTGATTTTTTTTGCTCGAAGTTAATTAGGGGGCGGGAGTTAGCCCGCGCCAATGAGCTAGGAAAATCAGGTCAGGATTACAAACCTTTTTTGTAAGCTAGTGAAAGCTCGGAGAAAAACTCTTGCCTCAATCGTAGAAGCTCTTCGCGTGCGCTGTCCATTTCCTCTTCGGTTAAGCCAGGCTTCCCAACATAATATGTACGCCGAAGCGTTTTTAAAAAGTTTGTGTATTTTCTAAGTTGGGCTGATGCTGGCTCTAGCCCAAGCAAAAGCAATTTCGACTCGGCAATGGTAATATTTTTTGCTTCGCTGAAATACTCAGCTTTAACAAGCTCTAATTGTTCAGCTCTTTCTTTGGGCCATTCTTTGTTACCGTTTTCTACACGCACGCACTCGACTACTAATGCCCAGTACTTTAGCGCTACGTGTGAAAACTCCTCTATGTGCGCAGCGACTTGTTCTAAGGCGTCGTAACGCCTTTTTATTACATCTTTTTTTGCATCGTGCCCATGATTTAGCTTTGTGACTACATAAGTGCTTGCAAAACCGATGAGGCCGCCAAGACCTATTTTTATTGAGGTATCTATTACTTCGATTACGGTTGTCGGCACGATAACCTCTATGAGTTGATTGTGAGTAGCGAAGGGCGAGCGCGCCGTGACGTCTTTCGTAAAGCCGAGTCAGCTTATGGAAGATCAATTCCCAAGCGATCTTTGAGCACTTGCTTTCCGTATGCTTTGCCTATTTCCAGCATCACCGCAAGGCTTACCCCGCCGGCTTTCTCTGCGCCGGCTTTGGTCAGGCGCCAAACCTCTCGATCTCGAATGGTATCGAGGAATTCGTGGCCTCTGATAGTCAGCCGCTTTGGCCGCCAATCGAAATCACTCATCGAGCAAAGATCTTGCGCCACGATGAATCCTGCTTCGTGCAGCAACATCACGTGATAGGACGCCTCATCCTTGCTGTGGCTTTCGATGGTTAGGTCAATCCAGGAGTCAGGGGTTTTGTCGCTGGATTCGATGGCCAGCAGAATTTCGCGTACCAAGTCTTTGTCGAGCTTCATCGAAGGTGTCCATTCCTATGCTTGATAAAAGACATTATCACATTAATTATTAAGCACATCTTGCCCGGCAACGGCAGAGCTCAGCACACAGCTGAAACCTGCTTTTAAGGGAAGGTCACCCCAATCAACGTTATGACCGAGAAGGTGCGGTTCACCTGGACGATGAATACCTGCCGCAGCCTGACTGTGTTATGGAACAGTAGCCCAAGCGTAGTACCTGGGCTAAGCTCAGGTGGCAAGCAGTTAAAGGCTCATGCAGGCTTAAGTTTTTGATGAGTGCCCAAATGAGTGCCTTTTTTTCCTTGTAGCTACGAGTCTTACCGTTTTTACTGGCGCGGGGTTGAAGGGTTCGACTCCTGTCTCGTCCCCTCTGCTTGGTTACAAAAATTTGGACATCTGCTGTCAAACCCGCGTCCGCACGAGCGAAGTGGGCCTTACCGCCTTGTTTGATGATGAACGCATCCGTATGTAGATCGATTTTCCGCTCTAGCCACTAGGGTTTGCATCCGGGCGAAAGTCATAGCAAACCGGCGTCGCACCTTCTGCCGCAAGCGCTAACGATATCGCTCTGCCAATACCAGAGCTTGCTTCTGTCACTGTAGATGCATCAGCGGCCTGTCTGAGTATCACTTGCCGGTTAAGGCTTGGTAGAGGACTGATCACGATTCTGTTTGAATTGATAACCCCAGCCTGACTATCGGAAACTTTTCGCCACAGATCCCGGCTTTAGACCCGCACGCTTCTGAGCTACCTTCCCACCGTCACTGCAAATTCAGTGACCGGGCCTGATAACCCGTGGAACAATAGGCGCTCAAGCGTCTCCAGCACCATGCCGACGCTTTTTTTGCGTCCGCACATCCGTGTTATGGCGGCTGTGCGCGGGAGGCCTTCGGGCCTGCCGGGTTCCTATTGTCCCGGTTTATCAGCCTGCGCATAGCTGCCACCCTTTCGCCTGATAACGAATGTGGCAGCTTCTCGACATTAGGAGCTAAAACTATGAGCGTTTCTGACAGGTCGTACCCACGCAATTTCTCACTCTGCACCTCCACCCACCTGGGAGGTGCACAATGATCAACCCACCCCTCAACAAAACCCTAGGCGTCATCACCTTTTCCACCTGCGGCAAGCAGCCCAATCTCCACCGCCTGTTCCGCGTCAATTCCGGCGTACCCATCCGTGATGCCTTGGAGCATGCCTCCGAGCTTCTCCACTGTTCAAAAATGCTGGCATTGGATGCCGCGATGGATAACAGCGCAGATCGCTATGCCTGGGCAGCACATTATTTGGGGGAGATGGCGAAGGCGGTGGTGGATGATTTGGCGAATGGGATGTTGCCGAATGGGGTGATGGAGGAGGGGGATTCGGTGGGTGTGTAGGCGGGTGGTTTGAGGGTGTTGGGGCTGGCGTCGTCGCAGCGTAGGTATCTATACAATTTTGGCTCGACGCTGAAACTTCAGTGAATGGGCTGTTGTGGCGAGGGGGGGGGCGGCCGGCGTTGGGCTGCGAAGCAGTCCTAATGAAGACGAATGCGGAGTGTCAGATATTCCCCTGCGCCTGGTTTTGGG
>JAFHKH010000460.1 GCA_016937595.1 Pseudomonas cedrina subsp. fulgida
ACTCCGCCTTCGCGAGCAAGCCCGCTCCCACAGGGGGTTGCATTCCAGGTTTGAGCGTTGCGCGTTCTCAGGCCTGCAGGTAGCGCATCACTGACTCGCAGATCATTTCCCGGTGCCGTTGCTTGACCGCTTCGTCCGACAGCTCGATCTGAAAGATCTCACTGAACGTATGGCGGTTGGACACCCGGTAAAAGCTGAATGAGTTGATCAGCAGGTGCACGTCCAAAGGCTCCAGCCCTTCCCTGAATACGCCCATCTGCGCCCCACGGCGCAGCGTCGCGCCCAGCGCTTCGAGGATGTTGCTGTTCATCGCCTTGATCGCATCCGAGCGCTTCACGAATTCGGCGTTGTGGATATTCTCGATGCTGACGATGCGCACGAAATCCACGTTCTGGTCGTGGTGATCGAAGGTGAATTCCACCAGCCGACGGATCGCTTCGCGCGGTTCCAGGGCGGTGAGGTTCATGCGGGTCTCGGTGTTGCGGATGTCGCCGTAGAGCTTCTCGAGCACCTCGACGTACAACTGTTCCTTGCTGCCGAAGTAGTAGTAGATCATGCGTTTTGAGGTATGGATGCGCTCGGCGATCGCATCCACGCGAGCGCCGGAAAGGCCCTGCTGGACAAACTCGACAATGGCTTCCTGGAGTATGTTCTCGCGGGTCTTTTCCGGGTTGTTCTTACGGCTCTTGCGGGGTGCCTCGGAGGTCATGGTGCGCTCACGGCCAGTCTTGTGCAGGCCCTGATTATGGGCCGCGATGCACAACGAAAGGAAGCACCCCGCCCGCTGTTATAAACGTGCCTGACGCAGCGCACCGCTGCGCGATTTGGCCATCGCCGCCAAGCGCACCGCCACGTTGGCCGCGCCGTAGCCGGCATAACCGTTCTTGCGCTGGATGATCTCGAAGAAAAACCGTCCTTCGAAAGGTTCGGTGTACACGTGAAACAATTCACCGCCCTGCGCGTCACGGTCGTACAACACGTTGTAGTAGGCCAACTCACTGAGGAACTCATCGTCAAAATCGAAGCGCGCCGCCAGGTCGTCGTAGTAGTTGAGCGGGATATCCAGCAGCGGCACCCCGGCCTCTTTGGCGCGGCGTACCTCGGCGAAAATATCCGCGCAGTCGAAGGCAATATGGTGCACGCCCGAGCCGCGATAGCTCGATAACGCGTGGGAAATGGCCGTGTTGCGGTTCTCGGAAATATTCAGCGGCAGGCGAATCGAGCTGCAACGGCTGCGCAATGCGCGGCTTTTGACCAGGCCGTAAGGGTCGGGCAATACCACTTCATCGTCGGCTTCGAAGTCCAGCAGGCTCTTGTAGAACAGCACCCAACTGTCGAGGCTGTCGGCCGCAGCGCCATGGCCATGTGGTCAATGCGCAGCAAGCCACCGCTGGATGACGCTGCCGGTTGCAGGTTGAAATCGGTGTCGTACAGGCCGCCTTCGCTCGGGTCCACCAGGTAAATCAGGCTGCCGTCCGGCGCGCGCACCGCCGCCAGCTCCAGCTCGTTGGGCCCGACCAGGCCGCGATAGGGCTGGCCTTTGTAGGCCACCGCCCGTTCCAGGGCCTTGGCGCTGTCCTTGACCCGCAGCGCAGTGGCGCATAACGACGGCCCGTGGGCTTCGAAGAAGTTGTGCGCGAAAGAATAGGGCTCGCAGTTGAGGATCAGGTTGATATCGCCCTGGCGCAGCAGGCTCACGCTCTTGGAACGATGCTGCCCGGCCTTGACGAAGCCCAGGCGTTCCAGCCAGTGCGTGAGTTTGGCGCCGAGGCTTTCATCCACGGCGAACTCCAGGAATTCGACGCCGTCGTACTCGCTGGCGGCTGGGGTATCGAACAGAATCTCCACCGATTGCGCGGGGGCCTCCTGTTTCAGGCGCTCGCGGGTCTTCTCTTCCAGGTACAGCAGGGAGCGCAAGCCGTCCGCCGCATTCGCACGGGTGGGCGCGGCGCGAAAGCCATCGTTGAAAATCTCCAGGGACAGCGGCCCGGTATAGCCGCTCTTGATGATCGGCGCGAGAAACCCCGCCAGGTCGAATTCGCCCTGGCCGGGAAAGCAGCGAAAATGTCGGCTCCACTCCAGCACGTCCATCGCCAGGATTGGCGCGTCGGCCATTTGCACAAAGAAAATCTTGTCGCCGGGGATCTCGGCAATGGCGCTCGGATCGCCCTTGAGGGACAAGGTGTGGAAGCTGTCCAACAATACGCCAAGGGCCGGATGATCGACCTGACGCACCAGGTTCCACACCTGTTGCCAGGTATTCACATGCTTGCCCCAGGCCAAGGCCTCATAGCCAATGCGCAGGCCACGGCGGCCGGCGTGTTCGGCAAGCAGGCTGAGGTCATCGAGCAAGACAGACTCGTCGCCCACGCTATCGGCCGATGCATTGCTGCACACCAGCACCAGGTCGGTGCCCAGTTCCTGCATCAAATCGAATTTGCGCTCGGCGCGCTCAAGGTTGCGCGCCAGGCGATCACGGCGGCAGCCTTCGAAGTCGCGAAACGGCTGGAACAACGTGATGGCGATACCCAGGTCGGCGCACATCTGCTTAACTTCGCGCGGGCTGCCGTCGTAATACAACAGGTCGTTCTCGAAGATTTCCACCCCGTCAAACCCGGCGGCGGCAATGGCTTCGAGCTTTTCCGGCAGGGTGCCGCTCAAGGACACAGTGGCAATGGAACGTTGCATCGGCGACTCCCGGCAATTGTTGTTTGCAGCAAATTATTCGCCCCCAGCCTGCACGCAGCAATTAAAATGTACGAACCGGTTAGTTTTTGGTGCGATTATCGAACACTAGCCGTGTTTGGCGAATTGACGGTTTTTTAGCCACTGCGCACCATCGATCACGCAAAGAAGACCCAAAACACACCATAAAAATTTCAAAAAACGGGTACGACCTCATGCCTCTGCAAAATTCCGTCCTGGCCGATCGCCCAGGCAACCCGCACGCCGGCATCGGCGACAAGATCCGCGGCGCCCTGGCCGTGGGTAAAACGCGCTGGGGCATGCTGGCCCTGGTGTTTTTCGCCACCACCCTGAACTACATCGACCGCGCCGCCCTGGGCGTGATGCAACCGATCCTGGCCAAGGAAATGAGCTGGACGGCGATGGACTACGCCAACATCAACTTCTGGTTTCAGGTCGGCTACGCCATCGGCTTTGTGCTGCAAGGCCGTTTGATCGACCGGGTGGGCGTGAAACGCGTGTTCTTCTGCGCCGTATTGCTGTGGAGCCTGGCGACCGGCGCCCATGGTCTGGCCACCTCGGCGGTGGGCTTTATGGTGTGTCGTTTCATCCTCGGGCTGACCGAAGCGGCCAACTACCCGGCGTGCGTCAAGACCACCCGTTTGTGGTTTCCGGCGGGTGAGCGTGCGGTGGCCACCGGCATCTTCAACGCTGGCACCAACGTCGGCGCAATGATGACGCCGATGCTGCTGCCGTTGATCCTGCAGGTATGGGGCTGGCAGGCGGCGTTCCTGTGCATGGCATCGCTCGGCGCGATCTGGCTGGTGTTCTGGGGGTTGAAGTACTACAACCCGCAAGAGCATCCGACGGTTAAACAATCCGAATTGGATTACGTGCAACAACACGCCGAGCCGGAACAGCCTGGCGTTCCGTTCACCCGCATCCTGCGCATGCGCGGTACCTGGGCGTTCGCCATCGCCTACGCGCTGACCGCGCCGGTGTTCTGGTTCTACCTGTACTGGCTGCCGCCGTTCCTGAACCAGCAATACAACCTGGGCATCAACGTGACCCAGATGGGCATCCCGCTGATCATCATTTACCTGACCGCCGACTTCGGCAGCGTGGGCGGCGGGATTCTGTCGTCGTTCCTGATCGGCCGCGGCATGAACCCGATCAAGGCGCGGTTGCTATCGATGCTGCTGTTTGCCTGCTGCATCGTTGGCGTGATCATGGCCGCCGGTTCCAGCCAGCTGTGGGTCGCGGTGTTTGCCATCTCCCTGGCGATCGGCGCGCACCAGGCCTGGACCGCCAATATCTGGAGCCTGGTGATGGACTACACGCCCAAGCACATGATGAGCACAGTGTTTGGTTTCGGCGGCATGTGCGCGGCCGTCGGCGGCATGTTCATGACCCAGATCGTCGGCCACATCCTGACAGTGACCCACAACAACTACACCGTGCTGTTCACCCTGATCCCGGCGATGTACTTCATTGCGCTGACCTGGATGTACTTCATGGCGCCGCGCAGGATTCCTACCGTAGACGCCTGATCTACCTGCGCCGCTGCTGCCAGGCAGCGGCCAACCCGCTCATGCAGATCACCCCGATGCCGACCACGGTGGTCATGTCGGGGGTATGGCTGAACACCAGCCAGCCCAACAAGCCCGCGAACACGATCTGGCAATAGCCGAACGGTGCCAGCAAGGCCGGCGCCGCGAAGCGGAACGCCTGGGTCAGCATCAAATGCGCGGTCATCCCGCACGTGCCCAGCGCCAGCATCAACACGCCATGCCACAGGGTCGGTACATGCCAGAAGAACGGCACCATCGCACTCATCACCAAGGTATTGCACAGCCCGGCGAAGAAGTTGCTGGTGGTGGGGGTGTCGAATTTGCTCAGGATGCGCGTGAGCAATTGGTAGAAGCAGAAAAACATCGCCGAACACAGCGGCAGCAGCACCGCCGGCGTGAACAGCTCGCCGCCGGGATGGATGATGATCAGCACGCCGACAAACCCACAGATCACCGCCAGCCATTGGCCACGCGTCACGTGCTCGCCGAGCAGCGGCACCGAAAGTGCGGTAACCAGGATCGGCGCGAGGAAGTTCACCGCCGTGGCTTCGGCCAGCGGAATGTAATGCAGCGCCGTGGTGAAAAACAGGCTGGTGCCCAACAGGCACAGCGCCCTCAACACCTGCATCCCCGGCCGTTTGCTGCGCAGTACGCGCAGGCCTGATTGCGGCAGGAAAATACCCGCCATCAACAGGGTATGCACCACGTAACGTGCCCACACCACCATCACGATCGGGTAGAACCCGGCCAGGTATTTGGACAACGCGTCATGGCTGGAGAACAAGAACGTCGCCAGCACAATCAGCAAAATGCCTTTGAACGGATGGTTGACGCCGGAAAGGGGGGTACTGACAGTCATTGAATTCTCTTGTGTGGCGCGCAGTAGCACTTAAAGCGGTAATAGTCTGCCTTGAGAGCATAACCAAACACCGGGCGAGCGGTGCACTAAATCAGGGGATTCGAGTCCAACGCTGCACAATTGATCGTCCTGCTGTGCACTTTTTAACCAAGGCCCTGCCGCTATGAAAAAAACAGTGTTTGTTTTGTCTGCCCTTGCCCTGCTCACTGCATGCAATCAAGAGGCCAAGGACGCGCCCAAACCCGCCCCCGCTTCCGTGCAGGCCACCCTGGTGCCGGAAAACCCGCCCACCGACAAATGGGTTGGCAAGTGGATGGGCGTCGAAGGCCTCTTCCTGACCATTACCAAGGACGACGCCATCGGCCGAGGTCACTACATCCTCACCATGCGCTACGGCCTCGACGCCGACGCCTCCGGCACCTTCAAGGGTGAAGCCGCCGAAGACGGCATCGCCTTCACCCGCCCGGATGGCCCGCAACTGCTGCGCGCCGGCGACGGAGAAGACACCGGGCTGAAATGGCTGGCGGATAAAAAGGATTGCCTGGTCGTTGCCAGCGGCGAAGGTTATTGCCGCCAATAACGACCATAATCAGACATTAAACTGTAGGAGCGAGCTT
>JAFHKH010000461.1 GCA_016937595.1 Pseudomonas cedrina subsp. fulgida
CTGATCCACCGCCTTCGCGAGCAAGCCCGCTCCCACATTGGAATCTCCAGCATGTTCAATACGTTCTCAGACAGCCTGCTGAACCTTCGGCCGCTACAGGGCTCACTTGTAAGTCGCCCTGTTCCCTGCCGAAAGGAATCCGCATGCCTGCAACGACCCTCCCGCACGGCCCCGTCACCCGCGAACTGAGCCTGCGCGCCGTCATCACCGGCACCTTGCTGGGCATTCTGTTGACACCTTCCAATGTGTACGCCGGCTTGAAGATCGGGTGGTCGTTCAACATGTCGATCATCGCCTTGCTGGTCGGCTACGCCATCTGGCAAGGCTTGGCCAAGCGGTCCACCGAGCAATTGCCGTGGACCTTGCACGAAAGCAACATCAACCAGACCGTGGCCTCGGCGGCCGCGTCGATCATTTCCGGCGGGCTGGTGGCGCCGATCCCTGCCTACACCTTGCTCACGGGCAACCAACTGGACGCCATCCCCATGATCGCCTGGGTGTTCTCGGTGAGCTTCCTGGGCATCTGGATCGCCTGGTACCTGCGCCCGTCATTGCTCAATGACCAGGCGCTGAAGTTTCCCGAAGGCATGGCCACCCTCGAAACCCTGGTGCACATCTACAACCACGGCCGCGAAGCCGCGACGCGCTTGAAGGTGCTGCTCAGCGCGGCGTTGCTGTCCGGTTTGGTCAAATGGGTGGACACGTTCCTGTGGGCCTTCCCGCGTTGGTCCCCCAGCGCTCAGTTGGAGCGCCTGACCTTTACCGCCGACCCTTCACTGTTGCTGGTGGGTTTTGGCGGCATCATCGGCATTCGCGTGGGCCTGACCCTGCTGCTCGGTGCCTTGCTCGCCTGGGGCGGCCTCGGCCCGTGGCTGTTGGCGCAGAACCTGGTGACCTTGCCCGCGGCAGCCAAGGCCCGCAATTTGCCGCGCTGGTGGAGTGGCTGCTCTGGCCGGGCGTGAGCCTGATGGTGTGTTCCACGTTGGCGTCGCTGGCGATTCGTCTCTGGGCCTTGCATCGCTCCACCCGGTCCTTCGGCGGTGCAATCTGGACGGTGCCCAAGCCTGGGCCTGCGGCGGGTTTTGTCGTGGCGATTATCCTGGTGGTCAGCCTGCAGGCGGCGCTGTTCGGCATCAACCTGTGGATGGCCTTGCTGACCATTCCGTTGGCGGTCTGCCTGGCTGCCGTCGCCGCGCGCGTGGTGGGCGCCACGGGCATTCCTCCTATCGGGGCCATCGGCCAACTGTCGCAATTGAGCTTTGGCATCGTCGCGCCGGGGCAGGTGCCGATCAACCTGATGAGCGCCAACACGGCCGGCGGCTCGGCCGGGCAGTGCACCGACCTGATGAACGATTTCAAGGTGGGCAAGGCCATTGGCGCCACGCCGCACAAACAGGTGATCGCGCAAATCCTGGGGATTTTCATCGGCAGCATTGTCGGTGTATTCGCCTACCTGGCGCTGATCCCCGACCCTCAGTCCATGTTGCTCACCGAAGCATGGCCGGCCCCGGCGGTCGCCACGTGGAAAGCCGTGGCGCAAACCCTGACCCACGGGTTGGATTCACTGTCGACCAGCATTCGCTGGGCGATTGCCATCGGTGGCCTGGTCGGCGTGCTGCTCGGCATTCTGGACAGCCTCTTGCCCGCCCATCGCGCGCGCTACCTGCCCAGCGCCGCCGCGTTGGGCCTGGCCTTTGTACTGCCGGCCTCGGTGTCGCTGATGATGGCCCTGGGCGCGGTGCTCACCTGGCTGGTGAGTTGCCGCTGGCCGAGCCTCACCGAACGCTTTGCGATTACCGCCGCCGCCGGGTTGATCGCCGGGGAGAGCATTACCGGCGTCGGCGCTTCGCTGTGGGCGATGATTGCGAATTAGTCCAGGGTACTCCAGCGCGATGGCGTAGTCTCTTTCAGACATCCCCCGTTTACCCTGCGGAGCTCCTCATGATCATCGTTCACCACCTCAACAACTCACGCTCGCAACGCATCCTGTGGCTGCTCGAAGAGCTTGGCCTGCCCTACGAGATCAAGCGTTATCAGCGCGACCCGAAAACCAACCTCGCGCCGCCTGAGCTCAAGGCCATTCACCCGCTGGGCAAATCCCCGGTGATCGAAGACGGCGGCCAAGTGCTGATCGAATCCGCCGCGATCATCGACTACCTGATCCGCCACCACGGCCAGGGCCGTCTGCAACCGGATCCGACCAGTGCGGCCTACGACACTTACGTGCAGTGGCTGCACTTCGCCGAGGGCTCGGCCATGCTGCCCTTGATGCTCAACCTCTATGTCGGCCGCCTGGGCGACGCCGGCGCGCCGTTGCACCCGCGTATCGAGTCGGAAGTGGCCAATTATTTGGGTTACCTCAACGACGTGCTGGGGCAGAGTCCTTACTTGGTCGGCGATGAGTTGAGCGGCGCGGATATCCAGATGAGCTTTATTGGCGAAGTGGCCAAGGCCCAGGGCAAATTGCAGGCCTACCCGAACCTGGCGGCCTGGGTGCAAAAACTGCAGGCGCGGCCTGCGTATCGCAAGGCGGTGGAGCAGGGTGGGGAGTATGCGTTCGCCAAGTGATGGGTTTCGCCGCTTGAGCCTGGGGGCATAAGCCACGCGCCGATTATTTTTGCCTTCAATCCGTGAGCCTGTTTACAACTGTTAACGGATTGAATGGCGAAATGGCGATAGGCTGCGCGTTGTCCTACAGGAACCGTTTGCCATGAGCCTGCGCATGCTTGCCATCACCTTGTTCGCCTCAGCCCTGAGCCTGTCGTCCCCGGCCCACGCGGCGCCCATCACCCATGTCCGCCATCTACCGTGGCCCGGCAGGCTGCGAGGACTGTTCCGAAAACGTCGCCAAGGCCCTGCAACGCGTTGATCCCAATTACCGCATCGACTTTGTGGGCGGCCGACGAGTCGATCGACATCACACCGCAAACCCTGGCGCGCTATGACCTCTACGTGC
>JAFHKH010000462.1 GCA_016937595.1 Pseudomonas cedrina subsp. fulgida
GAATGCGGTGGGTCAGGTATTAAAGTTTTCACTGATCCACCGCATTCGCGAGCAAGCCCGCTCCCACATTTGGACCGAGTCCAGCCGTTACACCAGCACTTGCCGCGTACTCGCCATGTACTCGTGAATCTGCTTCTCCACCCGCGGATGAATCAGCTCAACCGGCCCGCGCCCATTGGGGCACGGCAAGCTCTTGGTGGTGCCAAACAGCCGGCAGATCAACGGCCGCTCGTCGTACACCGTGCACCCCTGAGGCCCCAGGTGCACGCAGTTCAGCTCATCCATGGCGGCATCCTGCTCGGCGGCGGTCTTACGTGGCAGGCGTGACATTTCTTCGGGCGAAGTGGTCACCGGCCCGCAGCAATCGTGGCAACCGGGGACGCACTCGAACGACGGTATCTGCCGACGCAGCGCGCTGATTTTTTGGCTGTTGCAACTCATCGAAACCCATACCGAACGGCGAACAAGCGTGGATTCTGCCGCAAAATGACCTGCGCAGACAGCTTCGTCCGACCGTTGTATCCTGCGTCAAATTTTCCAAACAGGCATGCCCCATGACCGCCAGCGCCCAGCACACCGCTTCCTACTACGCGGCAAGCAGCCTGCCGCAGCCCGACTATCCGGCGCTGAGGGGCGAAGTGACGGCCGACGTGTGCGTGGTCGGTGGGGGGTTTTCCGGGCTCAACACGGCGCTGGAGCTGGCCGAACGCGGTTTCAGCGTGGTGTTGCTCGAAGCGCGCAAGATCGCCTGGGGCGCCAGCGGGCGTAACGGCGGCCAATTGATTCGCGGCGTCGGTCATGGCCTGGAGCAGTTCGCCAATGTGATCGGCACCGACGCGTACGCCAGATGAAGCTGATGGGGCTGGAAGCCGTGGAGATTGTGCGCGAGCGCGTCGAGCGCTTTCGCATTCCCTGCGACCTGAGCTGGGGCTACTGCGACCTCGCCAACAAACCCCGTGACTTGCAAGGTTTGGCCGAAGACGCCGAAGAACTGCGCAGCCTGGGCTACCGGCATGCAGTGCGCCTGCTCCAAGCCAGCGAAATGGGCAGCGTGATCGGTTCCGAGCGTTATGCAGGCGGCATGATTGACATGGGCTCCGGCCACTTGCACCCGCTGAACCTGGCGCTCGGCGAAGCCGCCGCGGCGCAGCAACTGGGCGTGAAGCTGTTCGAGCAGTCGGAAGTCACCCGCATCGACTACGGCACCGAAGTCAGCGTGCACACTGCCCAGGGCAACGTGCGCGCCAAGACCCTGGTGCTGGCGTGCAATGCCTACCTCAATGGCCTCAACCCTCACCTGAGCGGCAAAGTGCTGCCCGCCGGCAGCTACATCATCGCCACCGAGCCCTTGAGCGAAGCCCAGGCCGCCAGCCTGTTGCCGCAGAACATGGCGGTGTGCGACCAGCGTGTCGCGGTGGACTACTTGCGCCTGTCGGCCGACCGCCGCCTGCTGTTCGGTGGTGCTTGCCACTATTCCGGGCGTGATCCCCAGGACATCGGCGCCTATATGCGCCCAAAGATGCTGCGCGTGTTCCCGCAATTGGCCGAGGTAAAGATTGATTACCAATGGGGGGGCATGATCGGCATCGGGGCGAACCGCCTGCCGCAGATTGGCCGACTGGCCGACCAGCCCAACGTGTATTACGCCCAGGCCTATGCCGGCCACGGCCTCAACGCCACGCATCTGGCAGGCAAGCTGTTGGCCGAAGCGATCAGCGGCCAGCAACAGGGCCGCTTTGACCTGTTCGCCCAGGTGCCGCACATGACCTTTCCCGGCGGCAAGCATCTGCGCTCGCCACTGCTGGCCCTGGGCATGCTCTGGCACCGTCTCAAGGAGCTTATGTAAATCAGCTGCGCCAGAAGGGTTTCAAACCTTCCTGGCGTGCCTGTTCGGCGCTCAGCCCGATGTCGAGAAGTTGCTCACGACTCAGGTGCAGCAGCGCCTTGCGCGTGTGACGACGCTGCCAGAACAGACACCAGCGGCTGACATGGCGCGGCGCCGTCGCCCGCTCCTGTCCTGCCTCCAGCTCCTGGCTGTGTAACGTCAGCCGCACATCGCTCATTCCGTTCATGCTCATTGCCCCTCATTGCTGTGTTGCCGTGAGTGTCCAGCATGGGCGCGCGGTAAAAACCATGACAGATTCAACCAAACTTTATTAAATCCATACAGATACTGCCCACGAGCGGCTGAATCCTGTATTTTTCGCTCATCTGTACTGGTCCTTCGGGAGCGACCGCCATGACCCTCTATGTGAACCTCGCCGAATTACTGGGCACGCGAATCGAACAGGGCTTCTACCGTCCCGGCGATCGCTTGCCTTCCGTACGAGCCTTGAGCGTGGAGCACGGGGTCAGCCTGAGCACCGTGCAGCAGGCCTATCGTTTGCTGGAAGACCATGGATTGGCGATGCCCAAGCCCAAATCCGGCTACTTCGTACCGGTCGGTCGCGAGCTGCCCGCGCTGCCTGAGGTTGGCCGCCCGGCCCAACGGCCGGTGGAGATTTCCCAGTGGGACCAGGTACTGGAGTTGATCCGCGCGGTGCCGCGCAAAGATGTCATACAGCTGGGTCGCGGCATGCCGGATGTATTGTCACCCACCCTCAAGCCTCTGCTGCGCAGCCTGGCGCGGGTGAGTCGTCGCCAGGACTTGCCCGGCCTGTATTACGACAACATCCTCGGCTGTATGGAATTGCGCGAGCAAATTGCGCGACTGTCATTGGATTCCGGTTGTCAGCTCACGGCTGAGGATATTGTGGTCACCACCGGCTGCCATGAGGCGCTGTCGGCCAGCATTCACGCTATCTGTGAGCCTGGCGATATCGTCGCGGTGGACTCGCCGAGCTTCCACGGCGCCATGCAGACCCTCAAGGGCCTGGGCATGAAAGCCTTGGAAATCCCCACCGACCCGATCACCGGCATCAGCCTTGAAGCCCTGGAATTGGCCCTGGAGCAATGGCCAATCAAAGTCATCCAACTGACGCCCAACTGCAACAACCCGCTGGGCTACATCATGCCGGAGGCGCGCAAACGTGCGTTGCTGACCCTGGCCCAGCGCTTTGACGTGGCGATTATCGAAGACGACGTGTACGGCGAACTGGCCTACAGCTACCCGCGCCCACGCACCATCAAGTCCTTCGACGAAGACGGCCGCGTCCTGCTGTGCAGCTCCTTCTCGAAAACCCTGGCGCCCGGCCTGCGCATCGGCTGGGTCGCGCCCGGCCGATACCTGGAACGGGTGCTGCACATGAAGTACATCAGCACCGGCTGCACCGCTACGCAGCCACAAATCGCAATCGCCGAATTTCTCAAGGGCGGGCATTTCGAACCCCATTTGCGCCGGATGCGTAGCCAATACCAACGTAATCGCGATCTGATGCTCGATTGGGTCAGCCGTTATTTCCCCGCAGGCACCCGCGCCAGCCGCCCCCAGGGCAGCTTCATGCTGTGGATAGAACTGGCCGAGGGCTTCGACACCCTCAAGCTCAACCGTATGCTGGTGGAGCAAGGCGTACAGATCGCAGTGGGCAGCATCTTTTCGGCCTCGGGCAAGTACCGCAACTGCCTGCGCATGAATTACGCGGCCAAGCCAACCGCTCAAATCGAAGAAGCCGTGCGCAAGGTCGGCGCGGCCGCGAGCAAAATGATGGCCGACGCGCTCGACTGACCTTTCCAGGGAAATAGCCGTCATATACCGACAACTGCCCTGATCTGGAAGCCACTCCCTTGATGATTCAACGGCTATTTCCGTTTTTCCTGTTGGGAGCCCTGGCCCTGGGCGGCTGCGCCACGGTGAACGCACCCCGAATCCCGAGTGACGCCCTGCCCGCCGCGCAGTCGTCGTTCGGCCGCTCGATCCAGGCCCAGGCCGCGCCGTATCAGGGCCGCTCGGGTTTTCGCCTGCTGCCCAACAGCAGCGAGGCGTTCATGGCCCGCGCCGAGTTGATCCGCAACGCCCAGACCAGCCTCGACCTGCAGTACTACATCGTGCACGACGGTATCAGCACCCGCATGCTCGTGGACGAACTGCTCAAGGCGCCGACCGTGGCGTACGCGTGCGCATCCTGCTGGACGACACCACCAGCGACGGCCTCGACCAGATCATCGCCACCCTCGCTACCCACCCCAGCATCGAGATCCGCCTGTTCAACCCTTTACACCTGGGACGCAGCACCGGCGTGACGCGGGCCATGGGCCGTCTGTTCAACCTGTCGCTGCAACACCGGCGCATGCACAACAAGCTGTGGCTGGCGGACAACAGCGTGGCCATCGTCGGCGGACGCAACCTGGGGGATGAGTATTTCGATGCCGAGCCCAACCTGAACTTCACTGATATCGACATGCTCAGCGTAGGGCCGGTGGCCGAGCAACTGGGGCACAGTTTCGACCAGTACTGGAACAGCGCGCTGAGCAAGCCGATTGATGACTTCGTCTCCATTACGCCGTCCAAAGGCGACCTGGCCGCTGCGCGCGTGCGCCTGCAAGCGTCCCTGGCCGAATCGCGCCAGCAGAACCACGCGCTGTACAACCGGTTGCGCACCTACCAGACCCAACCGCGCATGGACACCTGGCGCCGGGAGCTGATCTGGGCCTGGAACCAGGCGCTGTGGGACGCACCGAGCAAGGTGCTGGCCAAGGCCGACCCGGACCCTCGGTTATTGCTCACCACGCAACTGGCGCCGGAACTGGATGGGGTCACGCATGAGTTGATGATGATCTCGGCGTATTTCGTGCCGGGGCAACCGGGGTTGGTGTACCTGACCGGGCGCGCCGATGCCGGTGTGTCGGTCAGCCTGCTCACCAACTCCCTGGAAGCCACTGACGTACCGGCCGTGCACGGTGGTTATGCACCCTATCGCAAGGCACTGCTGGAACACGGGGTAAAACTCTACGAATTGCGCCGCCAACCCGGTGACCCCAGCGCAGGCAGCGGGCCGCATCTATTCCGACGCGGCTCGTTCCGTAGCTCGGACTCCAGCCTGCACAGCAAGGCGATGATCTTCGACCGCACAAAGTCGTTTATCGGCTCGTTCAACTTCGACCCGCGCTCAGTGCTGTGGAACACCGAGGTCGGCGTGCTGGTGGACAGTCCCGAGTTGGCGGAACACGTGCGCAACCTGGCGCTGCAAGGCATGGCGCCGGCGTTGAGCTACGAGGCGAAACTGCAGGATGGCCAACTCGTGTGGGTGACTGAAGATAACGGCCAATTGCACACCCTGACCGATGAGCCGGGCAGTTGGTGGCGCAGGTTCAATGCCTGGTTCGCTACCTCTGTCGGGCTGGAACGCATGTTGTAGGAATAGCGAAGATCAAATGTGG
>JAFHKH010000463.1 GCA_016937595.1 Pseudomonas cedrina subsp. fulgida
TAGCGAAGATCAAATGTGGGAGCGGGCTTGCTCGCGAAAGCGGTGGATCAGTTAAATAGGTATCAACTGACACACCTCATTCGCGAGCAAGCCCGCTCCCACATTCGATCGCATTTCAAGTTGAGGCTGGCTCTGTTGCACCGAATGCGCCCTGGCGCAGCAACAACAGCACCAAGCCCAACGCACCCGCCGCCATCAGCAGCGGCAATGCATGCCCGCTGATCCATTGGCTGCCCGCTCCCGCCACCAGCGGGCCGATCAAGCAACCGATGCCCCACAGCTGCGCCACGTGGGCATTGGCGCGCACCAGCGCATCGTCGCGGTAACGCTCGCCAATCAGGATCAACGACAGGGTGAACAGCCCGCCGGCACTGGCACCGAACACCACCCAAACCGGCCAGATCAACGGTGTATGCATCGATACCGGGATGGCCAGGCTCGACGCCAGCAACAGCACCGCGCAACTCAGGAACAGCGTGCGCCTCGGCAGGTAGTCGGCCAGTGCGCCAATCGGCAATTGCAGCAGCGCATCGCCGACCACCACAGTGCTGACCATCGCCAAGGCGACCTCGGCGGTGAAGCCTTGTTGCAGGCAATAAACCGGCAGCAACGTCAGGATCATCGCTTCGAACGCGGCGAACAAGGCCACCGCCCACGCGATGGCCGGCAGGCTCAGGCAGAAGCGCCACAGGTCGGCGAAGGTCACGCTGAAAGACTCGGCGTCGGCGCACCGGAGCGGCCCAGCAACAGCAAGGGCGCGACCATCAACAGGCCGACGCCGACCCAGAAACCGTAGTCGTGGTCGGTGCCGATCAAGCCCAGCAGCAAGGGGCCCGACAGTTGCTCAAGCCGTAACTGCAGCCATACAGCGCCACCAGTCGGCCGCGCCACTGCTCCACCACCAACTGGTTGATCCAGCTTTCGCCAAGGATAAACACGAGGGTCAGGACCACCCCGATCATCAGCCGCAGCACCAGCCAGACCGGGTAACTCGGCAGGATCGCCAGCAAGCCGATGGACACCGCGCCGGCCCACAGGCACAGACGCATGAGGTTGGCGGTGCCGAGCCATGCGGCCATGCGACTGGACAGCTTCGCGCCGAGCAATACCCCAAAGGCCGGCATCGCCGCCATCACCCCAATGGCGAAACTGCCATAGCCCCAGCCTTCGAGGCGCAGCGACACCAGCGGCATGCTGACACCCAGGGCCAGGCCAACGCTGAGCACCGAGGCCAGCACGGCGAAATAAGTCGCCCAACGCATTCCATGCTCCTGTCGGTCATGTTCAAGTTCGCACAAAACCGTGTGGGAGCGGGCTTATGT
>JAFHKH010000464.1 GCA_016937595.1 Pseudomonas cedrina subsp. fulgida
CCCCTACCCCGACCATATTAAAAATCCTCGTATCGAAAGATACGGGGATTTTTTTGTGCGCGCAAATCCCGAATTCACCGCAGAGCAAATGTGGGAGCGGGCTTGCTCGCGAAAACGGTGTGTCAGCCAGTGCATCTGGCACTGAACCACCGCTTTCGCGAGCAAGCCCGCTCCCACATGAGTTACCTGTTGTTAGTGGAGTTTGAGTCTAGGCTCGGTCCCGCGCCCGATCTTGCTGCCCAACATCAACATCGCCGTGCGGAAAACCCCATACAGCGCCATCTGGTGCATGCGGTACAGCGAGACATAAAACATCCGCGCCAGCCAGCCTTCCAGCATTACGCTGCCCGTCAGGTTACCCATCAAGTTACCCACCGCCGAAAACCGCGACAGCGAGATCAACGAGCCGTAGTCGGTGTACTTGTAGGTTGGCAGTTCCTTGCCTTCGATGCGCAGCTTCAGCGACTTGGCCAACAACGAGGCCTGCTGGTGCGCCGCCTGGGCCCGTGGCGGCACATTGCGGTCGGTGCCCGCTTGCGGGCAGGCAGCGCAGTCGCCAAAAGCAAAAATGCTTTCGTCGCGGGTGGTTTGCAGGGTCGGCAACACCTGCAGCTGATTGATGTGGTTGGTTTCCAGGCCATCGATCTCCTTGAGGAAAGCCGGGGCGCGAATGCCGGCGGCCCAGACCTTGAGGCTGGCGGGGATGACCTGGCCGCTGCTGGTAATCAGGGCATCGGCCGTCACTTCACTGACCGACGAGTTTGTCAGTACCGTGACCCCGAGCTTCTCCAGGGTTTTATGCACAGGCACGCCGATACGCTCCGGCAGCGCGGGCAATACCCGTGGGCCGGCTTCGATCAGGGTGATGTGCATGTTTTCCGGCTTGATACGGTCCAGGCCGTAGGCGGCCAGTTCGTGGGCGGCGTTGTGCAACTCGGCGGCCAGTTCGACCCCGGTAGCGCCGGCGCCGACGATGGCGACGCTGATTTTTTCCACCGTATCGGTCTGCCCGGCATGGGCGCGCAGGTAGTGGTTGAGCAATTGCTGGTGGAAGCGCTCGGCCTGCTTGCGCGTATCGAGGAACAGGCAATGTTGCGCCGCGCCTTCGGTGCCGAAATCATTGGTGTTGCTGCCGACCGCGATCACCAGGCTGTCATAGCCGAGCACCCGTGCGGGTACCAGCTCACGGCCTTCCTCGTCGAGAGTGGCGGCCAACTGGATCTTCTTCTGTTCGCGGTCAAGCCCGCTCATGCGCCCCAGTTGGAACTCGAAGTGGTTCCATTTGGCCTGGGCCACATAGTTGAGTTCATCTTCCGACGAGTTCAGCGAGCCGGCTGCCACTTCGTGCAGCAAGGGCTTCCAGATATGGGTCAGGTTGGTGTCCACCAACGTGATACTGGCGGTGCCGCGCTTGCCCAGGGTCTTGCCCAGGCGCGTCGCCAACTCCAGGCCGCCGGCGCCGCCGCCGACGATAATAATACGATGGGTCATGGGGATATCTCGCAAGGCTAAAGGAAATCGGAGCAGTTACCCCCGCGAGCGCCAGGCAGCTCATAGCGTCAGGTAACTCAAAAGGCGACTCAGCAGGCCGAGGCCGATCACCACGGCAAGCACCACACCGAGGAGCAGCCATGGCCGGAAAGGCTTGCGCTCGACTCGGTGCTGGGAGAGTTGCAGGTACTCTTCGACACGCTGTTGGTCATCGGGGTTCAGGCGGCTGGTCATAAAGGCCTCGTCAGGTAGACGTTGCAGAAGGGCGCCACGTTACAGTCCTGATGGGCATCAGAGGCTGATGCCCACATCGAATACTACGCTGCGGCCCAGGTTGTTGCGCAAGAAATCCGGTGCATCGGGGTGGGCGAACAGCACCCGGGCAAAGGTCGGCCCCACCAGGGACAGTGATCGCCAGCCTTGGCGCAGGTATTCCGTCGGCGGCGGGAAGTGGCTGTTCAGATCGAGCACTTCGCGCTTGAGGCTGGCAAAGGCGACGATATCCAACTCCCCCAGGTCCATGCCGCGCTCTTTATAGTTATGCGCCTTCTTGCGCAAGGTGGGCGCCAGGCGCAATAAAAACTCATGGGCCGGAATGCGTCGTGGCTTGGCTTCGCGCCGCACCAACTGGCTGAGGGAGAAGGCGCTACGCCGACGCAGCAGTTCGTCGCGCCATTCATCGTTCAAACGCCGGCCTTCGTCCAGCACGAAAAACACCTCGAAACTGGCATCGCGAAACAACACGTCCGGCGGTTCTTGTCCGGCGGCGTGAAACTCTTCGGCGCGGTAGGGCACGTTCAGGCCCTGCAGCAGCCGCTGGCAGACCCAACGCTCACGCTCCCATTTGCGGGCATTGGACAAGAACGCGTTGGCTTGTTCGGCTGCTACGGTGAGCAGGCGCAAATAATCTGAGTCATCCATGGTGAGCAGCTTAGCGCCCAAATCATGACCGCAGGAAGTCCCGCTATAAAACGTCGGTGTAGACTGATGATTCGATGATGGTCCAACAGGGAGCGTGCTGCCGTGATCAGTGCCGCAATGCTGGCGCCGATAACTATGGGAGGCGGCTGGCTATTGTTTGCGCCCGTGGTGCTGTGGGCGATCCTGCGCTCACCCTGGGTCGAATTGTTTGCTGACCGGCGGCGCCAGCATTTGCTGTTCGGCACGGTGTTCGCGCTGTTCATACTGTGGCTGGTGCGACGGGATTTCGATACCGGTGTGTCCTACCATTTTATCGGCATGACTGCCGTGACCCTGCTGCTGGATTGGCCGCTGGCGATTGTCGGCGGCTTTGCCGCCCAATTGGGCCTGGTCTTGTTGGGGCGTCAGGACCTGGCCGCCGTTGGCGTCAACGGCCTGCTGCTGATCGCGCTACCGGTGCTGGTCACTGAAACCTGCGCAGTGCTGGTCGAGCGCGCACAACCGCGTAACCCCTTTGTGTATATCTTCTGCTCCGGTTTTTTCGCCGCCACGCTGTCAGCCTTGCTCTGCCTGTTGGTCGGGCTGGGGCTTCTGTGGTTCGACGGCCGCTTTGCCATGCCTGAATGGCTGGAGGACTTTGTGGGCTACCTGTGGCTGATCATCTTTCCCGAGGCTTTTATCAACGGCATGGTGATCAGCGCCTTGGTGGTGTTCTGCCCGGAATGGCTGGAGACCTTCAACCGTACCCGCTATCTATCGGCGCCCTGGAAGGATGACGACCCGTCGGGTTGATCCAGATCAAATCCTGGGCGCGCGCGCAGGCCCATGCTCTGCAAAATTTTCAGGAGCATCAATCATGGGTGTGTACGAATGGGCACGGCAGGAGTTGCGCAGAAGCCAGGACGCGGCACAGGAAATCGGTTTTGACCCTGGCTTGACCCTGCGCGCCATGCTGAGCGCGGTCGTGCAGCAGAGCAAGGGCGTGCGCAGTTTCGAAGACCTGGCCGACGAGCTGCAATACCTGGCAGAGAACCTCGACGACCAGCAGGAATATGCCTTTGTGCGCCCTTAATGGCGCGGCGGCAGGTCTTCGGAAAACAACTCGTCCTCGGCATCCGGCGCCACGGGGATCTTGTGTTCCTCGGCAGCCCAGGCGCCCAGGTCGATCAGTTTGCAGCGGTCCGAGCAGAACGGCCGGTTGAGGTTGGACGCTTTCCATTCCACGGGGGCGCCGCAGGTTGGGCAGTCGACGGTCAAGGGTTGGCTCATGTTCGGCCTCCACGCAAAGTAAGGTAAAAGTGGTGCAGTCGCTCGACCTCGCCGTGCAGCCAGGCAAGGTCCCGGTCATTGACCAGTATGTCATCGGCATGGTTCAGGCGGTCTTCACGGCTGGACTGGGCCTTGAGGATTGCCTGGACCTGTTGTTCGCTGATGCCGTCGCGCTGCAGGGTACGCTGTATCTGCAGCGATTGCGGCACGTCGATCACCAGGATGCGTTGGGTCATGCTGTACTGGCCTGATTCGATCAGCAGCGGCGAGACCAATATGGCGTAAGGCGACTGCGCGCGCGCCAGGTGGCTGCGAAGCTCCTCGCCGATCAGCGGATGCAGCAAGGCTTCGAGCCAACGGCGTTCTTCGGGTACTTCAAAGATCAGCTTGCGCAATGCGCCGCGGTCCAACTGGCCGTCGGGCAGCAGCACGCCGGCGCCAAAGTGTTCGGCGATGCGCGCCAGTGCCGGGCGGCCAGGCTCGACGACCCAGCGGGCGGCATGGTCGGCGTCCACCAGGTCGACGCCCAGGTCGATGAAATGCTCGGCGGCCGCACTTTTGCCGCTGCCAATGCCGCCGGTGAGGCCGAGAATCCAGGGTGCTGCAACAGAAGTGGTCATCTGAAACCGACAGACTGCAAATAGAAGTCGGTTATTTGACCACCCCAGAGCAATGCAATCCAGCCGGCAATCGCCAGATACGGACCAAATGGCATGGGTGTCGACGCCTGGGCCTTGCGCAGGCGCATCAGGATCAAGCCCACCACCACCCCGACCAGTGATGACATCAGCAGCGTCATCGGCAGGATCTGCCAGCCCCCCCAGGCGCCGAGCAGCGCCAGCAACTTGAAGTCGCCGTGGCCTATGCCGTCCTTGCCGGTGGCCAGCTTGAACAGCCAGAACACGCTCCAAAGGCTCACATACCCGAGCACGGCGCCCCATACGGCATCGGGCAATGGCGCCAACAGGTCAAACCCGTTGACGATCAGTCCCAGCCACAGCAGCGGCATCACCAGCACATCCGGCAACAGTTGATGGTCCGCATCGATCAGGCTCATCGCCAGCAACCCCCAGCTCAGCACCAGCACCGCGCCTGCCTGCCAGCCAAAGCCGAAGTGCCAGGCCACCAGGGCCGAAATCAACGCGCAGGCCAGTTCGGTCAGCGGGTAGCGGGCGCTGATCGCCCCCTGGCAATGCGCGCAACGGCCACGGAGTAACAAGTAACTGAGCAGGGGAATATTTTCCCAGGGGCGTATCGGATGGTTGCAGTGCGGGCAGCAGGAATTGGGCTGCATGAGGTTGTAGGTCGGCCCGGCGGGCTCGGCAGGCAGGCCGAGTACCTCATGGGCCTGGGCACGCCATTCCCGCTCGAGCATTGTCGGCAGGCGCCAGACCACGACGTTGAGAAAGCTGCCGACGATCA
>JAFHKH010000465.1 GCA_016937595.1 Pseudomonas cedrina subsp. fulgida
TTTGATAAGAGCGGCTTGCCTGCGAAAGCGGTGGATCAGTCAAAGATGTATTCGCTGACACCCCGCATTCGCGAGCAAGCCCGCTCCCACATTTTGAAGTGCGTCTAGAAGTCGACCGTGGCTGAGAGCAGGTAGGTGCGCGGCGTGGACAAGGTCAACCCCGGTTCGCTGTCATCCGATGCACCGGCTGAACTCCAATAGCGCTTGTCGGCGACGTTCTCCACGTTCGCGCGCAGGGTGATGTGTTTGTCGTCCACCTTGAAGCCATACCGCGCGCCGACGTCGAGGCGGTTCCAGGCGTCGATTTGCTTGACGTTGGACGGGTCCAGGTACTGCGAACTGGAATAGATGCCACGGCTGGTCAACGTCAGGCCTTCAAGGCCAGGCACATCCCATTCGGCGCCGAGGTTGACGTTGTATTTGGGGGTTGCCGGCGCGCGGTTGCCGTCGAAGGCACCGTTGGTGGTTTCCTTGAGCTGGCTGTCGATGTACATCACCCCGCCAAGCAATCGCACGCCCTTGAGCGGTTCGCCGAACACACTCAGTTCCACCCCGTCGTTCTGGCGTTTGCCGTTGGGGCCGAACACCCGCGACGTGGCATTGGTTTCATAGGCCGGTTGCTTGATACGAAACACAGCGGCGGTCACGGCGAACGCGCCGGCGTCGTATTTGGCGCCCACTTCGACCTGGCGACTGATGAACGGCGGGAATATCTGGTCTTCGTTGATCGACGTCGAGGGCGCGATCTTGCCCTGGCTCAGGCCTTCCATGTAGTTGGCGTACAGCGACAACTTGTCGGTGGCCTTGAACAGGAGGCCGCCCGACGGCGAGACCTTTTCTTCGTCGTAGGCGGTGACGCCTTTGACGCCATCACTCCAGTCGTCCACCTTGACCCGCTGCCAGCGCGCGCCAAGGGTGAGCAGCAGGCGATCATCCAAGAAACCCAGGGTGTCGGACAAGGCCACGCCGCTGAATTTGTTTTCGGTGTAGACCTCGGGATCAAGCCGCGTCGGCCGCGAAGGCGTCGGCGTTTGCACCGGGTTGTAGAGGTTGCTCGTGCCTGGCGCATAACGCGCGCCGCCGTTGGTGAAGTCCATGTAGAAATAGCTGGCGGCCAAGTTGACTTCATGACTCACCGGCCCGGTATGGAACCAGTTGCGCAAGCCTGCGGTGTAGGTGCGCACGTTTTCATCGCGGGTGAAGTCCCGTGGCTGCACGCTGAACGCACCGGCCGCATCGGTCACGGACACGGCATGGCGCAGGAAGTCGTGGTTGCTTTTGCGTGCGCCCACACCGCCGTAAAGCATCAGGTTATCGCTGAGGTCGTACTCACCGTTGACCGTACCGAAGGTATCGTTGGTGCGGGCCTTGCTCCAGGACTGCGCATAGTTGCGTCGCACATCGTTGGCACTGGGCACCGGCGCCGCGGCCGCCACCTGCACGCGTTCCTGCGGTGCATCGGTGTCGCGTTCGGTGTGGCCGATGTCGGTGGAAAGGCGCAAGCGTTCGCCCCGGAAATCCAGACCCAGCACGGCCATCTCGCGGTCGACGCTCTGGTGATCCCACTCGGTGTCGCCGGACTGCTTCACGCCGTTGAAGCGGATGCCGAACTTGTTGTCTTCGCCAAAGCGTCGGCCCACGTCCACCGCGCCGCCGGCCTGGCTGTCGGAGGCCCAGTTGCCGGTGAACGTGTTGATGTCCTTATCGGTGGCGCGCTTGGGCACCACGTTGATCCCGCCGCCCACGCTGC
>JAFHKH010000466.1 GCA_016937595.1 Pseudomonas cedrina subsp. fulgida
GGCGCTGCCGCCGGCGCGCAACTGCCGCCCAGCCGCCTGCTCGCCGAGCAATTGGGCGTGTCGCGCAAGACCGTGTCCGACACCTACGCCACGCTGACCTACGAAGGCCTGCTGGTCGGCAAGACCGGGCGTGGCACCTTCGTCAACGCCGGCACGCCACAGCGCGAACGCCTGCAAAGCGCCACCGACTTGGCCTGCGCCGCCCACCTGGCGAAATGGCAAGCGCTGCCCTCGCCCATGCGCCACCCCACCCGCGACAGCACGCTGCGCTATGAATTTATCGGCGGCGCCACCAGCCGCAACCAGTTCCCCCAGGACGAATGGCGGCGCTGCACCCAGGACGCGCTGCGCCGCATTGCCCAGAACAGCGGGTTCTACAGCCAGCCCGAAGGCTTGCCGGCATTGCGCGGTGCAATCGCCGGGCATATCGCGTTTTCGCGCGGCGTTAAATGCCGCGACAGCGACATCATCGTCACCAACGGCGCCCAGCAGGCGCTGGACCTGATCGCCCGCGTGGTGCTGGAGCCGGGCAGCATCGTGGCCATGGAAGACCCAGGCTACAGCCCCGCCCGCCAGTTATTCATGGCGATGGGCGCCCACGTCGCCAGCGTGCCGGTGGATGACCAGGGCATCCAGGTCGATCACATTCCCGACGGCACCCGGCTGATCTACGTGACGCCCTCCCATCAATTCCCCCTCGGCATGCCCATGAGCCCGCCGCGCCGGGAAGCCCTGCTGGCGCGGGCATTCGAGCTGGGCGCGATCATTATCGAGGACGATTACGACAGCGAATTCCGTTACGAGGGGCGGCCGACCGACTCCCTGCAAAGCATGGACAGCCGTGGCGTGGTGACCTACGTCGGGACCTTTTCGAAAACCTTGCTGCCGGAGCTGCGCCTGGGCTACGCGGTGCTGCCGCCGGCGATTCATGGCGCGGTGCTCAAGGCCAAGCAACTCACCGACCAGCACAGCTCGACGCTGCCGCAATGGGCGCTGGCCAAATTCATCAGTGAAGGCTACCTGCTCAAGCATATCCGCCGCTGCCACACGGTCTATGCCGGGCGTCGCGAGCGAATCCTGCAGCGCTTGGCGGGCGACCTGTCGCCCTGGTTCGAAGCCGTGCCGACCGTGGCCGGGTTCCATATGGCGGCGCTCTGCAAGGTGGCGGTGGACATCCCGCTGCTGATGCAGCTGGCGCGCCAGGTCGAGGTGGGCCTGTACCCCCTGGATGTGTTTTTCCACGACACCCCGGTACGTCCAGGCCTGATCATCGGCTTTGGCGCCATCGAGACCCTGGATATCGACCCGGCGCTGGACAAGGTCCGCGATATTCTCAAGCAGATTGGCTAGCGGACTTTCCACCGGATTGGTCATTGGTCCTGCCGCCGCGAGGTTCTAGCCTGTGCACTGACACCCGACCCCGGAGACCATCGCCATGCCAGCCTGTGCCTTCAACACTGTCCATGTCCACGCAACCGCCGGGCGCTCAACGCAACTGGGCGAGCGCCTGCAGCAGATAGCCCAAACCATACGCCGCGCCCCCGGCTGCCTGGATTACGCGGTGCAACGCGACCCGGTCGATCCCGACCTGTGGACCGTCAGCGGCCAATGGGCCTGCGCCGAACAGCTCAATGCACACTTCAGGCTGCCCGCCCTGCAAGGCTATATCGAATTGACCGGCGAGCACCTGGCGCGCCGATTGACGTTCGATCATTGAGACATTGGTCTACCGGTCTTCGCCGCCATTGGTCATTGGTCCCCCAGGCCGCGCGGCGTAGGGTTAAGGGGTCTCGAACCCCTTGGAAACCTTGCCATGAAACGACTATTCGCAGCCTCCCTGATGCTTGCCTCGCTCGGCGCCTTTGCCCACGAACCGGTTTACAACCAGGAATCGATCACGGTCCTGCAAGAGCACGCGTTAACCAATGTGCCCGGCAAGAAAACCCTCATGCTCACCGTCGACTACGCCCCGGGGCAGGCCACCGTGCCCCACAGCCACACCGGCACCGCCGTGGCCTATGTGCTGGAGGGCGCGGTCACTTCACGGGTGAATGATGAAAAGGCGAAAACCTACACGGTGGGGGAATCGTTTTATGAACCGGCGGGTTCGCGGCACTTTGAATCGAGCAATGCCAGCCAGACAAAACCCGCCAAGTTATTGGTGGTGATCGTATTGGATGACAAGGCTGACGTGCTCACACCGTTGCCACAATAACCCGCCACACCGCAAAACCCTTGTGGGAGCGGGCTTGCTCGCGAAGGCGGTGTGTCAGTAAATACATTCGGCACTGGACCACCGCATTCGCGAGCAAGCCCGCTCCCACAGTTTAAATCGCTGGGGGTCAGTGACTCACGGGCGTTTGAACTGACGCCGCAGGTCTTCAATGTGTGGCCGGCACGCGCAGCCTTCCAGGTGATCATTGACCATCCCCACCGCCTGCATCAGCGCGTACATCGTGGTCGGCCCCACGAACGTCCAGCCACGCTTCTTCAACGCCTTGGATAAACGGATCGACGCCGGCGACGTCGGGTTCGCCGTCCAGTAAGCCAGGTCCACCACCGCAGGGCGTTCATCATCGCCGGGCTCGAACGCCCACAGCCAACGCGCCAGCGAACCCATCTCCTCCACCAGCTCACAGGCCCTGCGCGCATTGTTGAGGGTCGACACGATCTTCGCCCGGTTACGCACGATGCCCGGGTCGTGCATCAACCGTTCGATATCCGCCTCGCCGTACTGCGCCACCCGGCGAAAATCAAAGCCGTCGAACGCCGCGCGAAACTGCTCACGCTTACGCAAAATGGTGATCCAGGCCATGCCCGCCTGAAAGCCCTCCAGGCAAATCTTCTCGTACAGCGCGATATCACCCGCCACCGGCACGCCCCACTCGTGATCGTGGTAGCGCGGATATTCCGGCGCGGCCGTGCGCCAGGTGCAGTGGGTCTGCCCGGTTTCGTCGGTGGTCAGTCCTGGTTTATCCATCCATCACCTCATGCGCCAAGCCGTGGATGATAAGCGAAAATTTTTTCACCCCGTCAAGCGCTCAAACACCGCACTCGCCGACTCACTGGTCAGACCGGGACCCGTCAACCGACAAACAATGAGTTGTTATTTCAAAAATACCTAGCCTAGACTGGCGATGCACTGGACTTACCGGTATGACCACAACAATTAAGCCCTGGAACCACCAGGGCACCGAATAGAGATCCCTCCCATGCTCAGATGGTGCTCGCGTTCGATTTTCCTGCAAGTCGTGATTGGCCTGATGCTAGGCATCATTTGCGGCCTGGCCCTTCCCGAATTCTCCTCGCAACTCAAACCCTTGGGTGATGGCTTTATCAAGCTGATCAAGATGCTGATCGGCCTGATCGTGTTCTGCGTGGTGGTCAGCGGCATTTCCGGCGCGCGACTTGAAGAAAGTCGGACGCATCGGCCTCAAGTCGGTGATCTACTTTGAAATACTCACCACCATCGCCCTGGTGATCGGCCTGGTCATGGCCTTCAGCACCGGCATCGGCACCGGCGCCAATATCCACCTGGAGCAACTGTCGTCCGCGGGCCTCAATGAACTGGCCGACAAGGGTCAGCACATCAAGGGCACCAGCCAATTCCTGATGGACCTGATCCCCAACTCGGTGATCGGCGCCTTTGCCGACAATAACGTGCTGCAAGTGCTGTTGTTCTCCGTTTTGTTCGGCAGCGCGCTGAACCTGGTGGGCGAAGCGGCCTCGGGCATCACGCGGCTGATCAATGAACTGAGCCATGTGATTTTCCGCATCATGGGCATGATCGTGCGCCTGGCGCCGATCGGCGTGTTCGGCGCAATCGCGTTCACCACCAGCACTTACGGGCTGGACTCCCTGCAACACCTGGGCAGCCTGGTGGGCTTGTTCTACCTGACCTGCTTCGCGTTCGTCGGCCTGATCCTCGGCCTGGTGATGCGTGTGTCGGGCCTGCGCCTGTTGCCGCTGCTCAAGTACCTGCGTGAAGAACTGCTGATCGTGATGGGCACCGCCTCCTCCGACGCCGTACTGCCGCAAGTCATGCGTAAACTCGAACACTTGGGGATTGGCAGCTCCACGGTCGGCCTGGTGATTCCGACCGGGTATTCGTTCAACCTCGACGGTTTCTCGATCTACCTGACCCTGGCCATCGTGTTTATCGCCAACGCCACCGGTACCCCGCTGTCGATGACCGACCTGATGACCATCCTGCTGGTGTCGTTGATTACCTCCAAGGGTGCCCACGGCATACCCGGTTCGGCGCTGGTGATTCTGGCGGCGACCCTCACCGCCATCCCGGCGATTCCGGTGGTGGGCCTGGTGCTGGTGCTGGCGGTGGACTGGTTCATGGGCATCGGTCGCGCCTTGACCAACCTGATCGGCAACTGCGTCGCCACCGTGGCCATTGCGCGCTGGGAGAAAGACATCGATATCCAACGCGCCAACAAAGTGCTGGAGGGTCAGCAAGGTTATGCCTTCCAGGCCAAGAAACCGGTGTTGCCGGCGCGTCAGGAGTTCTGATCCGCTTTCAAGGACGACATCGATCAAATGTGGGAGCTGGCTTGCCTGCGATGACTGACTGCCAGGCAATGGATCTGGCGCCTGACCCACCGCTATCGCAGGCAAGCCAGCTCCAACACTGGGTCATCGCCAATTCAACTATTGTGTATGCACTTAAAGGAGTACGACGTGATCAGCACCTCAACCGTCGTCAATTCAGTGGTGGAGAAACTGCGCGCCGCTCTCGCGCGGGGCCAGTGGCGCCGGGGCGAAATGCTCCCCGGCCAGCGCGAACTGGCCGAACAGATGGGCATCAGCCGGCCGAGCCTGCGCGAAGCGGTGATCGTACTGGAAACCCTCGGCCTGGTGCGCTCGATGCCCGGCAAAGGCGTGGTGGTACTCGAAACCTGCATCAGCGAGCCCCCATCGAGTGACGCGGTCGCGCACGCCAGCCTCGAAGATATCCTGCAACTGCGCTACACCCTCGAACCCTTTATCGTCGGCCTCGTGGCGCAGTCCATCAGCAGCAAGGAAGTCGGCCAACTGCGCCTGACCCTGATGGACATGCGCGAGGCCCTCGACGCAGGCGACGCCGAAGCGGGCATGAATGCCTACATCGGCTTTCACGAAGAACTGTTCGCCCTCACGTCCAACCCGATCTTCCAGAACGTGGTGCAGCAGACCCGCAATGCCCTCAAGCAAAGCGCCCAGGTGCTGCGCAACTCGCCGGAACATCTGGCCGAACGCCTGCAGGAAAACGAAGCCGTGGTGCGCGCCATCCGCAACAAGAACAGCGCCCTGGCCAGTGCCGAAATGCGCCGGCACATCCTTCAGGAAGGCTTGCGCATGGGCATTGCCCTGAACATCCCGGACGACCATCTGGGCAGCTGATTATGAGGAGACCGGCCATGAACGCCCACGCCCTGCAACGTGAAAACATCCTCCCTGCCCTGCGCCTGGTGGCCGGCAAAAAGCCCTCGGTGGATGACATCTATCCACGGCTGTTCGATGCAATCCTGGAACAGCGCATCGCCCCGGCCAGCCGCTTTACCGAAGAAGGCCTGGGCGAAATCTTTGGCGTGAGCCGCAGCGTAATACGCCGCGTATTAGCCAAGCTGTCCCACCAGCAAGTGATTATTCTGCGCCCTAACCAGCGCGCCCAAGTGGCGGCGCCGGATGCCCAGCAAACCCGACAGATTCTGGAGCGCGCCGTCTGACGGAAATGACGGTGGTGCAATTGGCCTGTGCGCACGCAACGCCGACGCTGGTCCAGCACTTGCGCGACCTGATCGCACGCGAACGCGAGCACATCGAGCGGGATCAACGCGGGCCGGCGATTCGTCTGTCCGGGGAGTTTCACCTGCAATTGGCGGCGATGGCGCACAACGCCCCCCTGGCACAATTTCTCAACAGCCTGGTGCCGTTGACGTCGCTGATCATTGCGCAATACGAAGCGAAAGCCTGCACCTACTGCGCCTGGCAAGAGCATGCCGCAATAGTGGATGCGCTGGAGCAACAAGACGCCAGCGCTGCCATGGCCTTGATGACCCAACACCTGGACCACCTGGAAAGCCAATTACTCAAACACCACTGATCTCAAGTGAATGAAGATCAAAAATGTGGGAGCAAACAAGCCCGCTTGATCGTTCCCACGCT
>JAFHKH010000467.1 GCA_016937595.1 Pseudomonas cedrina subsp. fulgida
AGTGACAGATGTACTGACTGACACACCGCCTTCGCGAGCAAGCCCGCTCCCACATTTGAACTGTGTTATCAGGCCGCCGTTATCGCCGGGCCGAAACCCTTGAGCACACGATCAGACAGCAACTGCGCCAGCTCTATCAACTGCGCAACGCCGAGCAATTCCTCTCGTTTCGGGCCTTCCAAGTCAAAGGCAAGGTCGCAACTCAGCGCATTGGCCGAGGCGAGGGTTTCGCTGAGGTTGACCAGCAGGTCTTCGTCCTATCAGGCTTCACCACCGAAAGCCGAATTCCCCTACAAACACTTCCGAACAAGCTGGCTGGCTCAGCCAAAAGCCCCCGCCCTAACCTCCCCTCTCGCGGTTTTGCTCCGGCGTCCGCGATGGGGATGCACTGCTTTTGCAGCGCGTCACAACTTGCCAATATGTATCCCAAGGAATACGATCCGAGATGATTCACTTCAAGCGATCTGATGAGTTTCAGGAATGGCTTTATTCGCTACGCAGTAAACCCGCCCATGGACGCGTGCTGACAAGATTGGATAATGCAGGAATGGGTAATTTTGGAGACTGCGAAAACGTCGGAAATGGCGTATCCGAAATGCGCATCCACTATGGCCCTGGATACCGTGTGTACTTCAAGCGTATAGGTGAGGTGGTTTACCTACTGTTGATAGGTGGCGATAAATCAACGCAAAAACGCGACATCGAGCGCGCTAAAGAAATTGCCGATGAATTTGAAAAAAAGGAGTGACCCATGACTCAATTTAGAGATTTCGACATAGCCGAGCATCTGACGACCCCTGAGGACATGGCGGAGTATCTCGAAGCTTCTTTCGAAGAAGACTCCGGTGACGGATTGCTGATTCGCTCAGCGCTCAACAATATCGCCCGCGCCCAAGGCATGACCCAAATAGCCCGCGACGCCGGCCTCGGACGAGAAAGTCTGTACAAAGCCCTCTCCAGCACTGGCAATCCCGAATTCGCGACTATCATGAAAGTCATGAAAGCGCTGGGCCTCAAGCTTCACGCCACGGCGATCTGACCCACTGCGACACCAAACCACACCGCCCTTTTTTACTTATCCCCCCCGATCAGGCTAAATACCCGCCTGATCGTTTAACCCTACGGATTGTCCGCCATGGCCCGTCAACGCTTTGCAATTGCCTGGATCGCCTGCCTTGCAGTGCTGTTCAACGCCTTTGCCATGCCGCTGGCCGGTGCGATGCAGCAGGCCGATGACCCGGTCAAGCGCTTGCTGTGGGGCAGTTTCTGTTCTTCCAACGGCGCCAGCCTCAAGGCGATCACCCTGGGCAAGCTGGAGATTCCAGCATCGCAGCAGGACGATCACTCCAGCATGCAACATTGCTGGTGTTGCTCCGGCTCACCGTCGCTGGTGGCGTTACCGGGGCATGCGCCTCAGTTGTCTGTCACGCGGTTGGCGGCGGTGCAGAGCCGGCCGCCAACCCAGTTGCAAAACCCTACCCCGCGCCAGCAATGGCCGAGCCTCAACCCCCGCGCCTCTCCAACGGCCTGATGTCTTCGCAAGTGAACTGCGTTTAGAACCGTTCCGGAGAACTGCCATGCTCAAATCTTCCCTGCTTCTGGCTGCGTTGCTGCTGCCGGTGTTCAGTGCCGCCAATGCCGAAGACTACAAGGCCGGCGACTTGCTGGTCAGCGATCCCTGGTCTCAGGAACTGCCACCGAATGCACCGACGGTCGCAGCCTATTTTGTGATTCACAACACGGGGGCAAGCCCGGACCGTCTGCTCAGCGCCGAAACACCGGTGGCGCAGAAGGCCGAGCTGCATGAGCACGTGATGCAAGGCGACCTGATGAAGATGCAGCAGGTAACCAGCGTCGCGGTCCCGTCCAAGGGGGACCTGACCTTCGCGCCGATGGCTTACCACGTGATGCTGCTGGGCCTCAAAGACCGCAGCCTGTTGGCCGACGGCAAGCAATTCCCGCTGACCCTGACCTTTGAAAAAGCCGGCAGGATCGAGGTCGAGGTGTCGGTGCAAAAGGTGCCGCCGATGGCCACCCACGCGCATAAGCACGCCCAGTAGGCCATCACACGATGGGCGCCCCTCGCGCCAGGTTCTCTCCATACGCCCGCCTGAGACGCGGCGGTTGGATCGGCCTGTTCGCCATGCTGATGATCTTTATCGGTCCGCTGATTTCCCAGGCGATGCCGATGGACCACCACGCCGGTATGTCGATGGACATGCCGATGGACCACGGCGATGCTCCTCACAAAAAAGCGCCCGACGAACACCACGCCCTCTGGTCCAAGTGCGGCTATTGCGATCTGCTCTACAGCTGCCCTGCCCTGCCTGGCGGTATTCCAACGCTCACCCTGAGCAACCCGCCGCCGGCCAACGCCCTCACCCCCCGCCCCGCGCCTGGGCCATGCCCGGCAGAACATTTTCCCCGGCGCCCGCAGCCGCGCCCCGCCCATCGCCGCGTAAGCGCTAACACCGTTAAAGCCGCACCTCTGGCGAGCTTTTAAAAAGCATCGCAGCAAGCCAGCTCCCACACTGGAACGCATTTCAAATGTGGGAGCTGGCTTGCCTGCGATAGCGAACTGACCGACACAAAAAAAATCAAAGCCTTGCGGAGCACCCGATGGCCACTCAAAAAACCTCCTTCTACAACCTGGCCTGGCGCTGGCACTTCTACGCCGGGCTCTTCGTCGCCCCGTTCATGGTGCTGCTGGCCCTCACCGGAATCATCTACCTGTTCAAACCCCAGCTCGACCCGCTCCTGTACGCCGACCTGCTCACTGTGCCAGCCGCCGAGCATGCCTTGAGCGCCGATGAGCAACTGCAACGCGCCCGGGCCGCTTACCCCCAAGGCACAATCAGCAAATACCTGCCCCCCGTGGACGCCACCCGCAGCGCGCAGTTCGTGATGCAAAATGGCGGCCGCGAAATAACAGTGTTCGTCGACCCCTATCGCGGCACCGTACTCGGTGAACAGGACGCCAAATACAACCTGCAAGCCATTGCCCGCGCGCTGCATGGCGAGCTGATGATCGGCACCGTCGGCGACCGCCTGGTGGAACTGGCCGCCGGCTGGGGCGTGATGCTGGTGGTGTCGGGCCTGTACCTGTGGTGGCCGCGCGGCAAATCCTCGGCAGGTGTGCTGTGGCCGCGTTTGAACAGCCGTGGCCGAGTGCTGTGGCGCGACCTGCACGCGGTCACCGGTTTCTGGGGGGCGTCACTGTTGCTGGTGATGCTGCTCAGCGGCATGACCTGGACCGGCTTCTGGGGCAAGCAATACGCCGACCTTTGGAACACCTTTCCCGCAGCGATGTGGAACAACGTGCCGCAGTCAGACGAGCAGGCACGCGTGCTCAATACCGCGACGCAACAAACCGTGCCCTGGGCCATGGAAAACACGCCGATGCCGATGTCCGGCGAGCATGCCGAGCACATGAACCATGGCGCCCTGCATTCAGCCCCGGCCGCGCCCACGGTGAGCCTGCAGCAAGTGGTCGACCTGGCCAGCGCGCGCAACGTCGGGCCCGGCTACAGCATCACCTTGCCCACCACCGCCAACGGGGTGTTCACGGTTTCGGTGTTCGCCGATGACCCGCGCAATGACGCCACCCTGCATGTGGACCAATACAGCGCCAAGGTGCTGGCCGACGTGCGCTGGGAACACTACAACCTCGTCGCGCGCGCCACCGAGACCGGCGTGATGCTGCACGAGGGCAAGCTGTTCGGCTGGGTCAACCAGCTTATCGTGTTGATGATCTGCCTGATGATCCTGCTCAGCGCGGTCAGCGGCGTGGTGATCTGGTGGAAGCGCAGGCCACAGGGCGGCCTTGGCGTGCCGCCGCTGCGCCATGACTTGCCCAAGTGGAAAACCGCGATGCTCGTCATGCTGGGGCTGGCGATCATCTTCCCGCTGGTCGGCGCCTCGCTGATCCTGGTGGGGGTGCTGGACCGCCTGGTGTTGGCGCGCTTTTTCAACCGGGATGAGACCGCCTCGAGCCCTGCACAGAGGAATTGACGCTCATCGTTGGAGGATGGGGTTGCACTGCGCAGCCCCTCGGGCTGTTAAAGCTCATCCCTGGCGGGCCTTTGAGCGGGTGCATCCGACATTTTCAGATCGGGGGCAAGGCGGGTGCGCGTCGTCCAGAACTCGCCGCTGCGGAGCACGCGCAACTCGCCGATGCGCGCCAGCTCCGAGATCACTCTGGACGGATCAGGGGCGAACGCGGTGTAGCCGCTGCCCTCCAGCCATTTGCCGGTGGTCGCCAGCAAGTTGTATTCATCGCGGCTGAAGTTTGGCGTGTAGGCGAGCAAGGCGCCGTCGCGGGCGGTCAGGTAAAAGCCGCTGATGTGCAACCCCTGCTGCTTCAAGGTGTGCAGGTAAAAGCCCAGCTCGCGCCACGACACAAAGTTGACGTGGTACGAGCGCTCTACGCCCAATTGCGGTTGATCCAACCCGGCATGAAAGATCAAATGCACAGCGCTGACCCGATAACCCTGCGGCCATTGCGGGGGCATGCCGACCAGCGCGGCCGGAAACAGGCGCGCCGCGGTGGCAGAAGGAAATCCTTCGTCGGCTTGCGCCAGGGTAGGGATATGGTTGTCGCTGCCGTCGATTTTTTCCAGCAGCGCGCTGATCGCTTGCTGGCCTTCATAGCGCGCGGCGCGACGGTAGATAAACTCTGCCGCATCATCGCGGTGCGCGTGGACAGGCCCCTGCGCCCAACGGTTTTCGCTGGCCGGCGGCACGCCCCGCGAGCGCCCCGGCTGCCACTGCGCGCCCACCACGCCGACGCCCCGGCCAATTGTCGCTGGGCACCAGGATACGCAGGTCGCCAGCGGCGGCAATGCGCCGAATATAAGCGCGTGGCGTCAGCGAGCGATGCCTCAACAGCACCTGGTCGTTCTGCCGGAACAGAATCCCGTTGCGCACCGTGAACTTCAGCAACGCGCCA
>JAFHKH010000468.1 GCA_016937595.1 Pseudomonas cedrina subsp. fulgida
AGGTCCGACAGGCTGCGGGAAGTCTGGGCGCCCCGTTGGGTCTCGTCGGCCACGCTGTCCACCGCCACGGCGATCTGATGCACGCTGCGGTTGATTTCTTCGGCGACGGCGGTCTGCTCTTCGGCGGCGCTGGCGATCTGGGCGTTCATCGAATTGATGGTGCCGATCAACTGGGCCATGGTGTCCAGGGACGCGCCGGCTTGGTTGGCCTGGGCCGAGGTGCCGTCGCCGGCATCGCTGGAACGGCGCATGGCCTGCACGGCGGCTTCGGTGCCTTTTTGCAGGCGATCGATCATGCCCTGGATTTCCTGGGTGCTGCTCTGGGTGCGGCTGGCCAGGGCGCGCACTTCATCGGCAACCACGGCAAAACCACGCCCGGCCTCCCCCGCCCGTGCGGCCTCGATGGCGGCGTTGAGCGCCAGCAGGTTAGTCTGTTCGGCGATGGAGCGGATCACGCTCAGCACACTGACGATGGACGACACGTCCTGCTGCAGGCTGTCGAGGGACGCACCGCTGCCGCGGATATCGCTCACCAGCGCATGGATCTGCGCGATGCTGCCGTCCACCACGCGCTTGGCGGCCTGGCCTTCGGCGTCGGTTTGCTGGGCGGCCACCGAAGCCCCCTGGGCGCTGCGCGCCACTTCCTGGGCGGCGCTGGACATCTGGTTGATCGCGGTGGCCACCTGGTCGGTCTCGTGGCGCTGGCGCTCCATGGCCTGCTCGGAGCGCTGGGCCTGATCGGAAACCTGGCTGACCAGGCCGGTCAGTTGGCCGGTCATTTCGGTGATCTGGCGCACCAGGCCGTGGATCTTGTCGACAAAGCGGTTGAACGCACCGGCGAGATCGCCCAGCTCGTCCTGGCTGGTGATGGCCAGGCGGCGGGTCAAATCGCCTTCGCCGGCGGCGATGTCATCGAGGTTGGCTTTCATCAAGTGCAGCGGGCGCAGGATGGTATTGGCCAGCACCATGCCGATGGCGGCGATCACCAGCAGCACCACCACGGCGACCCCGAGGATGCTCAGCAGGACGCCTTCCATGCGCTTCTCGACCTTGGCCTCGACCACCGCGACCTGAGCTTCGATACCGTCCAGGTTCACCGACGTCCCGATGACCATGTCCCACTTGGGCAGGTATTCGGTGTAGCCCATCTTGGGCACCAGTTCGGTCTGCCCCGGCTGGGTCGAGCTGTATTGCAGGTAGTGGGTGCCGTCCTTGCCGACCCTGACCAGGTCACGGTTGACGTAGACGCCGTTGGGGTCGCGATTGTCCTTGAAACTCTTGCCCACGCCATCGGGGCTGTTGCCCTTGAACAGGCGAATCGTCTCGGAGTCGTAGCCGAAGAAATAGCCGTCCTTGCCGTAGCTGGTGTTGGACAGCAACTTGACCACCTGGGCGCGCGCGGCGGTATCGCCGGGGGCCGCCGCGTCGTAGAGCGGCTTGATGGTGTTCATGGCCACTTCGACATAACTTTGCAGGGTAGCCTTGGCGTCATTGAGCAGACGCTGGCGGGTTTCACCCACCTCATTGCGCGCTTGCCCCTGCAGGATCCACACCGTAGTCAGGCTGATGACCACGGCAAACAGCAACACCGGCACTATGGCGAGGGACAGGACTTTAGCCTTGAGGCTCAGGCGCATGGGTTTTCTCTCTTATTAGGGGCGACTTGAGAGGTTAACGGCCAATGGCGTGGTTTCTGTAGCGTGCGGGCATGCCCCACGCTGGAGGGCGAAGCCCGCTCACTACAACAATCAGAGGGTCATCGCCGCCAGCCAGCCAAAGGCCAGCAACGGCAGGTTGTAGTGCAGGAACGTCGGCACCACGGTGTCCCAGATATGGTGATGCTGGCCGTCGACATTCAGGCCGGAGGTCGGGCCGAGGGTCGAGTCCGACGCGGGTGAGCCGGCGTCGCCCAAGGCGCCGGCGGTGCCGACGATGCACACGATGGCCACCGGGCTGAAGCCCAGTTGCACGCACAACGGCACAAAAATCGCGGCGAGGATCGGCACGGTGGAAAACGACGAACCGATGCCCATGGTCACCAGCAGCCCCACCAGCAACATCAACAACGCGCCGACCCCACGGTTGTGGCCGATGAAGGCCGCCGAGGTTTCCACTAATGAGCGCACGTCGCCGGTGGCCTTGAGCACCTCGGCAAAGCCCGAGGAGGCGATCATGATAAAGCCGATCATCGCCATCATCTTCATGCCTTCGGTGAACAGATCGTCGGTGTCGCGCCAGCGCACGATGCCCGAGACCGAGAAAATCAGAAACCCGGCCAAAGCGCCGATGATCATCGAGTCCAGCCACAACTGGATAATGAACGCCGAGGCGATCGCCAGGCCGCCACGAGCAGGGTCAACGGGTTGTACTGCACTGCCACCTGCTCGACCCGCTCGATTTTTTCCAGGTCATAGACGCGCTTCTTGCGGTAGCTGACAAACACCGCCACCAGCAGGCCAACCACCATGCCCAGCGCCGGCAGGCTCATGGCGTGGGTGACGTTGACCTGGCTGATGTCCACCCCGCTCTTGGCCACGTTGGCCAGCAGGATCTGGTTAAGGAAGATGTTGCCGAAGCCCACCGGCAGGAACATGTAAGGCGTGATCAAGCCGAACGTCATCACGCAGGCAATCAGGCGGCGGTCCAGTTGCAGCTTGGTCAGCACGTAGAGCAGCGGCGGTACCAGCAGCGGGATAAACGCGATATGGATCGGCAGAATGTTCTGCGAGGCAATCGCCACCGCCCACAGCAGGCCGATCAACAGCCATTTGACGTGGCTGCCGCCGCTGGTTTCCTGGCGATCCACCAGCAGCAACGCCTTGTCGGCCAGGGCATGAGCCAGGCCGGATTTGGCAATCGCCACGGCGAAAGCGCCGAGCAAGGCGTAGGACAAGGCCACGGTGGCGCCGCCGCCCAAGCCGCTGTTGAAGGCGGTGAGCGTAGCGTCGATACCCAGGCCACCGGTGAGGCCACCGACCAGGGCACCGACAATAATGGCGATGACCACATGCACGCGGGACAGGCTGAGCACCAGCATGGTGCCGACCGCGGCAATGACTGCGTTAATCATGATTACCTCAGGCAAAAAAACATAAAGAACCGGCATGCGCGCACCCGGGCGGCCATTCGGCGGCGGCCAGCGTGCAGGCTTGAAGGAGGTCTTGTTAGAGGGCGCGCACTTTGCAGGAGGCAGGCGCCCATGTCAAAAAACGGCGCCGCTTTCAGGTTTAAACTGAAGCGCCGTGGCCGGAGAGATCAACCGCACGCAACGTGGCGACGATCCGGGACGTGGCCGAATCGCTGTCCGAGCAAGCGAACGAATCGGCGCGCGTGAGCCAGGCGTTGAACAGCCTGGCGAATCAGCAGCAGGGGTTGATGGATCAGTTCAGAGTCTGAAGCACTAAAGCAGTGGGAGCCGGTTCCAGTGGCGAGCGGGCTTGCCC
>JAFHKH010000469.1 GCA_016937595.1 Pseudomonas cedrina subsp. fulgida
TCGGCCATCGACAGCCTGGCCGCCAACGGCGCCAAGGGCTTTGTGATCTGCCCGCCGGACGTGTCCCTCGGCCCGGCGATTGTCGCCAAGGCCAAGGCCAATGGCTTGAAAGTCATGGCCGTGGATGATCGCTTCGTCGACGCCAAAGGCAACTTCATGGAAGACGTGCCGTACCTGGGCATGGCCGCGTTTGAAGTCGGCCAGAAGCAGGGCGCCGCGATGGCTGCCGAGGCGAAGAAACGCGGTTGGGATTGGAAGGACACCTACGCGGTGATCAACACCTTCAACGAACTCGACACCGGCAAGAAACGCACCGACGGCTCGATCAAATCCCTGGAAGAAGCCGGCATTCCCAAGGACCACATCCTCACCGCCGCGCTGAAGACGCTGGATGTTCCCGGCAGCATGGACGCCACCAACTCGGCCCTGGTCAAGCTGCCCAGCGGCGCGAAAAACCTGATCATCGGCGGCATGAACGACAACACCGTGCTGGGCGGCGTGCGCGCCACCGAAAGCGCCGGCTTCAAGGCGGCCAACGTGATCGGTATCGGCATCAACGGCACCGACGCCATCGGCGAACTCAAGAAGAAAGAAAGCGGCTTCTTCGGCTCGATGCTGCCTAGCCCGCATATCGAAGGCTACAACACCGCGCTGATGATGTACGAGTGGGTCACCAAGGGCACCGAGCCGGCGAAGTACACCGCCATGGACGAAGTGACCCTGATCACCCGCGCCAACTTCCAGGAAGAGCTGACCAAAATCGGGCTGTGGAAATGACCGCTGCCGCCTTGCGATTCGACGGCATCGGCAAAACCTTCCCGGGGGTCAAGGCGCTGGATGGCATCAGCTTCATCGCCCACCCGGGGCAGGTGCATGCCTTGATGGGCGAGAACGGCGCGGGCAAGTCGACGCTGCTGAAAATCCTCGGCGGCGCGTACATCCCCAACAGCGGCACGCTGCAGATCGGCGAGCAGACCCTGGCCTTCAAGAACGCCGCCGACAGCATTGCCAGCGGCGTGGCGGTGATCCACCAGGAGTTGCACCTGGTGCCGGAAATGACCGTGGCCGAGAACCTGTTTCTCGGGCATTTGCCGACGCGCTTCGGGGTGGTCAACCGCAGCCAGTTGCGCAAGCAGGCGTTGGCCTGTCTGAAGGGCCTGGCCGATGAAATCGATCCCGATGAAAAGCTCGGTCGCCTGTCCCTGGGCCAGCGCCAATTGGTGGAAATCGCCAAGGCGCTGTCCCGTGGCGCCCATGTGATTGCGTTTGACGAACCCACCAGCAGCCTCTCGGCGCGCGAGATCGACCGCTTGATGGCGATCATCGCGCGCCTGCGCGATGAGGGCAAAGTGGTGCTGTACGTGTCGCACCGCATGGAAGAAGTGTTCCGCATCTGCAACGCCGTCACGGTGTTCAAGGACGGGCGCTACGTGCGCACGTTCGAGGACATGCGCGCGCTGACCCATGACCAGTTGGTGACGTGCATGGTCGGCCGCGATATCCAGGACATCTACGACTACCGCCCGCGCGAGCACGGCGACGTGGCGCTCAAGGTCGATGGCCTGCTGGGTCCGGGCTTGCGCGAGCCGATCAGTTTCAATGTGCGCAAAGGCGAGATTCTCGGCCTGTTCGGGCTGGTGGGGGCCGGGCGTACCGAGCTGTTCCGCCTGCTCAGCGGCCTGGAGCGCGCCAGCGCCGGGCACCTG
>JAFHKH010000047.1 GCA_016937595.1 Pseudomonas cedrina subsp. fulgida
TTCCCACGCGGAGCGTGGGTACGATCAATGATCAACTAGCCGAGGTTTTTGCCTAGCAGGGCATGGTAGAGCTCACTGTCGCCGAGGATCCCCACTACCTGGTTGTTGTCATGCAACACCAACTTGTTGCCGGTCTGGTAGCGGATCTGCAACGCATCGCGCATGCCGATATTCGAGTCGACCAGCGTCGGTACCCGACCCAACCCTTCCACTGCTTGCCCCGGTGCCCAGTTTTGCAGGTTCATCGCCACGCCATTCTGGCGCGCGCCCTTGATGGTGTTGCCTTCGGCCAGGTCCAGCCACGAATCGCCGCCCGGGTCCAGGCACACCGAACCGTTCACGCGTGTGCAGTTGTCCAGGGTGCGCATGAGGCTGCGGCCGCACAGTACGTTCAGCGGGTTGGTGTGGGCAACGAAGGTGCGCACATAGTCGTCCGCCGGGTTCAGCACGATTTCTTCCGGCACGCTGTACTGGATGATCTTGCCGTCTTTCATAATCGCGATACGGCTGCCGAGTTTCAGCGCCTCGTCGAGGTCGTGGCTGACGAACACGATGGTCTTGCTCAGCTTGCGTTGCAGTTCCAGCAGTTCATCCTGCAGGCCCTGGCGGATCAACGGGTCGAGGGCGGAGAAGGGTTCGTCCATCAGCAGGATATCGGCGTCCATCGCCAACGCGCGAGCCAGGCCGACGCGCTGCTGCATGCCGCCGGAGAGTTCGTCCGGCTTCTTGTTGCGCCACTGGGTCAGGCCCACCAGTTCGAGTTTTTCATCCACCAGCTTGCGCCGGTCTTTTTCCGGGCGGCCCTGCATTTCCAGGCCAAAGCTGATGTTCTCGCGCACCGTCAGCCACGGCATCAGGGCGAACTTCTGGAACACCATGGCGATACGCTTGGTGCGCATCATTTTCAGCTCGGCCGGCGTGCAGGACGCGATGTCGATCTGGCGACCTTCATGCTCCACGAACAACTGGCCACGGCTCACGGTGTTGAGGCCGTTGATGCAGCGCAGCAAGCTGGATTTGCCGGAGCCCGACAGGCCCATCAGCACGCAGATCTCGCCTTTCTCGACATCCAGGCTGGCTTTTTCCACGCCGACGATCTGGCCGGTTTTTTTCAGGATTTCATTGCGGCTCATGCCCTGGTCCAGCAGCTTGAGCGCTTCGCGTGGGTCTTTGGAAAAGATCACGTCGACATTGTCGAATCGGATAATGCTCATGCATCACCCCCTACTTTAGCGTCGGGTTGTTTGCAGATGCGGTCGAGCATGATGGCCAGCAGCACGATCGCCAGGCCGGCTTCAAAGCCCAGGGCGATGTCGGCGGTGTTGAGTGCATTGACCACCGGTTTGCCGAGGCCGTCCGCGCCCACCAGGGCCGCGATCACCACCATCGACAGCGACAGCATGATGCATTGGGTAATGCCGGCGGCAATGCTCGGCATGGCGTGGGGCAGTTCAATGCGCGAGAGCAACTGACGGCGCGAGCAGCCAAAGGCCTTGCCGGCGTCCATCAACTCTTGCGGGACATCGCGGATCCCCAGGTAGGTCAGGCGGATCGGCGCGGCAATCGCAAACACCACCGTGGAAATCAGCCCAGGCACCACACCCAGCCCGAAGAGGGTCAGGGTAGGGATGAGGTAGACGAAGGTCGGCACGGTCTGCATCAGGTCGAGCACCGGCCGCATCATGGTGTAGAACATCGGTTTGTGCGCGGCAACAATGCCCAGCGGCACGCCGATCACCACGCAGACCAGGGTGGCGAACAGCACCTGCGCCAGGGTCTCCATGGTTTCCTGCCAGTACCCCAGGTTGAGGATCAGCAGGAACGAGGCGATGACAAAAACCGTCAGCCCCCATTTACGTTGAATAAAGTGAGCCAGTAGCGCAATCAGACCGATCAATGCCAGTGGATTGAACCAGGTCAGCGCAAACGTCACGCCGTGGATCATCGTTTCCAGTGTCGATGCGATTGCATCGAAGTAGTTGGCACCGTTCTGGGTCAACCATTCGACGAAGGCAGCGATGTACTGGCCTAGTGGGATTTTATGTTCAGTCAGCATGGTAGTGAATGTCCACATGCGAAGGGGAATACATCCCGGGCAGCGCACCGCCCCGGGGTCAGCGGGGTTTACTTGGCGAGGTAAGCCTTGACGGCGTCGAGTCCGGGTTTGCCGTCGACGGTGGTGACACCGGCCAGCCAGGTGTCGAGTACTTGTGGGTTGGCTTTCAGCCAGGCCTTGGCGGCGGCGTCGGGCTTTTGTTTGTCGTCCAGCACTTTGCCCATCAGGGTGCTTTCCATGTCCAGGGTGAACACCAGGTTTTTCAGCAACTGACCGACGTTGCTGCATTCCTGGGTGTAACCCTTGCGGGTGTTGGTGTAGATGGTGGCCTGGCCGTAGTTGGGGCCGAACGAATCGTCGCCGCCGGTCAGGTACTTCATCTTGAAGCGGGTGTTCATCGGGTGCGGTTCCCAGCCGAGGAACACGATGGCCTTGCCGCGCTTGGTGGCGCGCTCTACCTGCGAGAGCATCCCGGCTTCGCTGGACTCAACGACTTTGAAGCCTGCGGTCTTGAGACCGAAGGCGTCTTTGTCGATCAAGGTCTGGATGGTGCGGTTACCGTCGTTACCCGGCTCGATGCCGTAGATCTTGCCGTCCAGCTCGTCCTTGAATTTGGCGATGTCGGCGAAGTCCTTCAGGCCCTTGTCGTACAGCGCTGCGGGACCGCGAGGGTGTATTTGGCGTTCTCCAGGTTGGCGCGTACGGTTTCCACGGTGCCGGCATCACGGTACTGCTTGATGTCGTTTTCCATGGTCGGCATCCAGTTGCCGAGGAAGATGTCCATGTTCTTGCCGTCAGCCAGTGACTTGTAGGTCACCGGTACCGAAATCATCGTGGTGCGCGGCTTGTAGCCCAGGCCCTTGAGGATTTCGCTGGTGGTCGCGGTCGTGACGGTGATGTCGGTCCAGCCGACATCGGAGAAGTTGACGGTCTTGCACTGTTCCGGTTCTGCAGCGTGCGCCATGACGGGAAGACTCAGCATGGCGGCCAACAACAACGAGGGTGAACCTTTCATCTGGGTAGACTCCTGTGTTTTTTCTGGCGGCATTCGCCGCGCTTTATAAGTGTTGCGGTTGGAGCGTGCGATGAAGCGAATGGCACGGTGCCTTGCAAGCGAGTCGGGACTGATCATGTACCAGTGAAAATCTGACGCCTACAGGGGGCGTCGTATCCAGTACAGGGATGGTCGTATCCAGTGTTGGTGACGTCGCTTACAGATTTTTCCTCAGGCAAAACTGCACTTTTTGCCCATCGGCACCGCTGAAAACGGCCAAAACAGGTGATCGCACGCAAGCGACGCTAGTGAGCATGGTTGCGTCGGTGTGAGACGCCGTGACGGCGGAGAAAAGCCGGATGATGCCGCCATCTGGGCGATCTGAGCGTAGCACCTCGTTCAAGCCTGGCCGTGCTTATCGAGGAGTTCTACCGCAATGGCTATCAGCGTTTTCGACCTGTTCAAGATCGGCATCGGGCCTTCGAGTTCTCACACCGTCGGCCCCATGCGCGCCGCGGCGTTGTTCGTTCAGGCACTGCGTGAACGTGCGTTGTTGGAGCAGGTAAGGCGCGTCGAAGTTCAGCTGTACGGCTCGTTGTCGGCTACCGGCATCGGCCACGGCAGTGACACCGCGACCGTCATGGGCCTGATGGGCGAGTGGCCGGATGCGATTGATCCGTCGCAGATTGGCGTGCGTATCCACACCCTGCGCGAGACCGATACCTTGCTGCTGGACGGGCGTTTGCCGGTGCCTTTCGTCTGGGCACGGGACATGCGCCTGCTCGACGAAAACCTGCCGTTCCATCCCAACGCCATGACCCTGGTGGTGTGGGGCGATGAGGGCGAGTTGCACCGCGACACCTATTACTCCGTCGGTGGCGGCTTTGTGGTGGATCAAGCCCAGGCCGAAAGCGGCGTGGCGGATATGGACCGCACCGAGTTGCCTTACGATTTTTCCAGTGCGGTGGAGCTGTTGCAGTTGTGCAAGACCCACAACCTGCGCGTGGCCGAGTTGATGCTGGCCAACGAAAAGGTCTGGCGCTCCGAAGAGGAAATCCGCAGTGGCCTGATGAAGCTCTGGCGCGCCATGCAGGACTGCGTGGAGCAGGGCCTCAAGCACGAAGGCATCCTGCCCGGCGGCCTTAACGTGCGTCGTCGCGCGGCCAAGTTGCACCGCAGCCTGCAGGAACTGGGCAAGCCGAACGTCATCGGCTCGACCTTGAGCGCCATGGAGTGGGTGAACCTGTTCGCCCTGGCGGTCAACGAAGAGAACGCCGCCGGCGGGCGCATGGTCACCGCACCCACCAATGGCGCGGCGGGGATTATTCCGGCGGTGCTGCACTACTTCATGAAATTCAGCGAAGACGTCACTGAAGCCAACGTGGTCGACTACATGCTCAGCGCGGCGGCAGTGGGCATCCTGTGCAAGAAGAACGCGTCGATCTCCGGTGCCGAAGTCGGCTGCCAGGGCGAGGTGGGTTCCGCCTGCGCCATGGCCGCTGCCGGCCTGGCCGAAATTCTCGGTGCCACCCCGGAGCAACTGTGCAACGCCGCCGAGATCGGCCTGGAGCACAACCTCGGCCTGACCTGCGACCCGGTCGGCGGGTTGGTGCAGGTGCCGTGCATCGAGCGTAATGCGATTGCCGCGGTGAAGGCGATCAATGCCGCCCAGATGGCCTTGCGTGGCGACGGCCAGCACTTTATCTCCCTGGACCGGGTGATCCGCACCATGCGCGATACCGGGGCGGATATGCATGACAAGTACAAGGAAACATCGCGGGGTGGGTTGGCTGTCAGCGCGGTAGAGTGTTGAGACCGAGTCGCCTGCATTCGCGAGCAAGCCCGCTCCCACACTTCGACTTGCGTTTCCTCAGATATAGGCGGTCAACTGTGGGAGCGGGCTTGCTCGCGAAAGCGTGGTCCGGACAACACTGCGCATAAAGTGACCACGCTGAGCCAAAACCGCCACCTTTTAGCGCGTCGCAAATAGATAAGTAGCTTGCGAACGATTTGCCGCCAGACCACCCGTCCCCCCGCGCGTGCGGTGACAGACTTTTTCCCACACCCTCAAAGCGCCTTCCCACAAGTGCTACCGATCTGCTCACAC
>JAFHKH010000470.1 GCA_016937595.1 Pseudomonas cedrina subsp. fulgida
AACGCCGCCATCGAAGCGGCCCGCGCCGGCGAAATGGGCCGTGGCTTCGCCGTAGTCGCGGACGAGGTACGCAACCTGGCCAAACGCGTACAAAGCTCCACCGACGAAATCACCCACATGGTTGCGGCCCTGCAAGCCGGCACCCGTGACGCAGTGGACTTCATGCAGGAAAGCTCGTTCAAGGCTGACGACTGCGTGCAGCAAGCCCAGGAGGCCGGCGCCGCGCTTGCCGAAATCACTAGCGCCGTGGCGCAGATGCGCGAAAGCAACACCCAGATCGCCGTTGCCGCCGAACAGCAAAGCCATGTCGCCGAAGAGATGAACCGCGCGGTGGTGAGCATTCGCGATGTCACCGAGAACACCGTGCAGCAGACCGTGGACTCAGCGACCACCAGCAACGACCTGGCCACCCTGGCCGGGGAACTGAGCAAGGCGATTGGGCAGTTGAAGCTGTAGGAACGCTTAACCTGTAATCCTCTGCCTACAACAACGTCCCAATTTAGCCGAAGTTTTGGCGAAACGTCCTAGACCTGCTGGCGAATAACGCCGACTTCTTTTCCCCGCCAACCTCTCCAAAGTCTCTCGCCTGATCAATCAGCGCGAGGGACCGCCGATGCACTTCTCTATCAATGCCCCGCTCAAGGGGGCTGACTCTTGATCCCGGTGATTGGCAAGTTCGTCCTGTCGCCCATGGACGCCAAACAGCCGGACGTCGACAGCGTTTTCCTTGATTTTCGAAACTGCCTGAACACCTTTGATGCGTGGGCCGAAAGCTTCTGGAGTGGTTCGGCGCTGGATGTGGAGCAGGTGTTCAAGGTTGGGGAGGAAGTTTCCCTCGTCGCTCCTGCCTCTTCCAAAAAACCCAATCGCGCAGTTGCCGTTTGCAAGGCACAGGGTTCGTTGACCCTGGTGCATATGTTCGAGAGCACGCGGTTTGTGCCCATCGGCAATACGCCGGTGATGGTGCAGGCGATTGCGGCGGATGGCAGTCCAACAGGCGCGCCGATCCATCGAACGATTGGCCCCAGCGGCATTCTTCACATCGACGACTGCACCCGCGATCAGCGCTACCAGATCACTTTTTATCCCAACGTTTCCCAGGATCACGTCAAGGCGCTGTATGCGTCTTATCAGTCAGTGATCGCGGGGCTGGACGACCGTTTGCGCGAAGAATGGCGGAAGACCTTCAAGCCGCAATGGGACGACTTTGCCAACGCCACGCCCTTTGAGCGCAGCGCCATGCAAGGGCTGGCGTTCTCGACCGGGATTGGCAAGGCGCTCTACAACCTTTGGGACGATCTCACGCAGTTGTATGAACTGCTGGCAGACCTCAAGGCGAACAGCCAGAAGCTGCTGCAGTACATCTCCCAGGCCGAACTCGATGAGCTGCTGAAGCTGGGCAAGGACGCCGTAGCCAAAGGCCTGCTGGTGCTCAGCGATGAACCGCTGTTGTTCATCTACCTGTCAGCCATGGTGGCCTGGATACGCCTACTGCCGCCGCCGCAGATGTATGAGCTGCTCGGCGAGATAACCGGCGAGGTGCTGATCAATCTGTTCCTGGTCTGGGCAACGCGGGGCATGGGGGTAAAGGTTCGGCTGGGGGCTCAGACGCTGGGGCATATCAAGTCGGGGCGAGCGCGCCAGTGGCTGGAGATGCTGGCGAACCAGCTTGTGGGGCCTCGATTGGAGCCGCATGTGGAAGCGGCCAAGCCGTGGTTGCTGGGGAGTTCGGCAACGCCGATCAGGACGATTCCCGCTGTGCCGTTGAAGGTTGGGGAGCAGGTGGTTTCCAACCCGGTGCCGGTGGTGCGCAATAAATCCCAGCGGACGGTGTTGGTGCGGCAGGAACATGTCGACGATGTGCCCATGGTGGCTAAGAACCCGGCGGGGGATGCGGCTGACTCTTCGGATAAGACCGTTACCCACGGTTGCCCGGTGTCGATGGTCACTGGCGAGGAATTGCTGACGCTGACCGATGGGGTGCTGGATGGGGTTTTGCCGTTTGAGTGGACCCGCTTGTATCGCACCAGTGCGGTGGAAATCGACTGTGGGTTGGGGTTTGGCTGGAGTCATTCTTTAGCGCATCGGCTGAGTGTTTGCGGTGATTCGGTGGTGTGGACGGATCATGAGAATCGGTCGACCACCCTGCCCTTGCCCACGGTTGCTCGGCCCGCGATTACCAATAGCCTGGCCGAAGCGGCGATCTATTTGGGGTCGGTGCCGGATGAACTGGTGCTGACGCAGGCATCGCGGTTCTACC
>JAFHKH010000471.1 GCA_016937595.1 Pseudomonas cedrina subsp. fulgida
AAAATACGCCGCCGGCCTGACCGCGCTGGACATCAACAGCGGCCATGTGAAGTGGACCTTCCAGTTCACCCACCACGACCTGTGGGACATGGACGTGGGCGGCCAGCCGTCGCTGATCGATATCAAGACCGAAGCCGGCGTGAAGCAAGCCGTCATGGCGTCGACCAAGCAAGGCAGCATCTACGTGCTGGACCGCGCCACCGGCCAGCCGGTGGTGCCGATCCACGAAGTGGCCGTACCGCAGGGCGCAGTGGCGGGCGACCGCACCTCCCCTACCCAACCCAAGTCGGACCTGAATTTCATGCCGCCGCCGCTCAAAGAGCGTGACATGTGGGGTGTGACGCCGTTCGACCAGATGCTGTGCCGTATCGACTTCAAATCCATGCGCTACGACGGGGCCTTCACCCCGCCTTCGCTGCAGGGTTCGATCATTTACCCAGGTAACTTCGGCGTGTTCGACTGGGGTGGCATTTCCGTCGATCCGGTGCGCCAGATTGCCTTCGTGAACCCGAGCTACATGGCGTTCAAGTCCAAGCTGATCCCGGCCGCCGAGATCGCCAAGCAAGGCCCGCGCGTCAGCGAAACCGAAGGCGTGCAGCCAAACAAAGGCGCGCCGTACGGCGTGATCCTTGAAGCCTTGCTCTCGCCGATGGGCCTGCCGTGCCAGGCACCGGCCTGGGGTTATGTGGCGGCGGTCGACCTGACCACCCATAAAACCATCTGGATGCACAAGAACGGCACCGTGCGCGACAGCTCGCCGGTTCCGATCCCGTTGAGCATGGGCGTACCGAGCCTGGGCGGCACCTTCACCACGGCCGGTGGCGTGGCGTTCCTCAGCGGCACCCTCGACCAATACCTGCGTGCCTATGACGTGAAAAACGGCAAGCAACTGTGGGAAGGCCGCCTGCCGGC
>JAFHKH010000472.1 GCA_016937595.1 Pseudomonas cedrina subsp. fulgida
GCCTGCGGCCAGCAGCAGGGCGGTCAGCGCGTTTTCTCCGGTGCCAATCCCGCGAATCTGCAGATTGGCGCGGTTGGTGGCCTCGATCACCCCACCGGCATAGGCCTGGGCCGCCTCCGCCACCACATGCGCCTGGGCCGCGCTGATCGAGCCACCGGCCAATTTGATCCGGCAAATCCCGCCGTCCAACGCCTGGACGATACGCAGCAACCCCGGACAAGCCGAGGGGCGCAAGGTATTCACAGCGGGCGTCTGGTTCACGGGGCTACCGGTTGACGGGTAAAGGCGCGGTATTATGCCTGCTTTGTCCGGCGGCATGAAAAGCCTGCCCGTCGGATGTCGTTCAAGGAATGGTTATGTCCCCCTGGCTGACGGTTGTAGGCATCGGTGAAGACGGCTTCAAGGGGCTGGGCAGGAATGCCCGGCACGCCCTGTTGCGCGCCACGCGGATTATAGGTGCTCAGCGCCAGTTGGACTTGTTGCCGGTGTGTATTCCGGGCGAACGCGAGGTGTGGCCGAGCCCGTTTTCACTGGCGCCGGTGCTGGCACGGCGCGGTACGCCGGTGTGTGTGCTGGCCAGCGGCGATCCGATGTTCTATGGCGTGGGCGCCAGCCTGGCGCGCCAGATCGTGGCGGATGAGTTGCTGATTCTG
>JAFHKH010000473.1 GCA_016937595.1 Pseudomonas cedrina subsp. fulgida
AATGCATTCCATATGTGGGAGCGGGCTTGCTCGCGAAGGTCTTGCTGGCGCAGTTAATCTATCTGATACACCAAGGGTTTCTCTTCCTCCACCAGTGCCGTCACGCTGCGCCCGGCATACCCTTGTTTCTCCCCGGCGGTGAAGTTCGCCACCAGCCGCGTCCCATCGGCAAACGTGGTTTCCTGCACCAACCGATCCGCTGTCAGCCACCGAAACCCGGTCATTTCCTGCGTGGCCAGGCGCTGGTGCAATGGCCGGAAAAACCGGTCCTGGCGCTCGATGGCCGGCAACCGCTGTTTAACCGTCGTGGCACTCAGGTGATACAGCGGCGGTACGTTGTAGAGCAGTTGCGTCAGCTCGTTCTCGACCTGCACGTTGCTCAACTTGAGGCTGTCGAACAACCAGTGATGGGTGGTGATCACCGAGCCGTGGAACACGGCCTGATACAGCGGCAGGCGCATGCTCGGCTCGATGTGTACCGTGCGCAACGGCGCCTTCAATGGCACCGGCTTGAAGAACACCGTCGGTTGCTCGGGCGGATACCAGTTGCCTACGTAATAGGGCGATTGCTTGTCCTGGGTCATGGCCCGATCGCCCCAGCCGATCACCGGCGTCTGCATGCCATGGGCGAACAGGATGCCTTGGGCGGTGACGGCGTTGCCGTCTTCGGAACCGGTGGGCAACTGGCGTACGGTATTGAGCCAGCGGCAGGCATCGATGTTGCCCTCGGCGTTCTGTGCCTGGGTCATGCGGGCGCGTCGCGGTAACTGTCGAACACCATGCTGGTGGCGTAGGCGTCGAGGAACCAGGCGTTGAAACCGGCCTTGGCCTGCACAGCCTTCACCCGTGCCTCCAGCAACGGCCGCACGCAGCGTGGATCGGTATAGTGGCCCGATTGCTGGAAGCCGGTCTTGAGCTTGCCGCCCTTGAGCACAATTGCACAGTCGCGGTAGGCCTTGGCGCCGAGGTGGGCGGTGGTCCAGTCAGGGTTTTCCGTGGCGGACAACGCGGTTTCATAAGAGTCGTAGGGCGCCAGCAGGTAACCCGCCTCGACACCGGCGCGAATCGCCTCGGGGTGCCAGAGGCCGCCTTCCCAGCCCTCGCCC
>JAFHKH010000474.1 GCA_016937595.1 Pseudomonas cedrina subsp. fulgida
TCGTGACTGGCACTGCGCTTTCGCGAGCAAGCACTCCACACAAGCCCACTCTCCAGTAGGTTTGGCGGTGTTCTTCAGGGCTTGGCGCGGGTCTCATGCATCCGCGCAACTGCCGCTCCAGCATCGACGGGTACGGTTCCATCAAGCGTTCCACGCAACTGGCGCCCTCCGGGCTGGCAATCGGGCGGATGCGTGCGCGCTGGCGGATCAGCGTGTCTTCGCTGATCTTGCGCTCCACCAGCAGCAGGTTGCGGCTGTGTTGGGACAGGGCCAGGGCATCCTGGGCGATCTCGGTGAGCAACAGGTCGATCTGGCTCACGCCAAACAAATCGTCGCCTACCGTCAGGCCCAGCTGCAATTGCAGGGTGATGCCACTGTCGGCCACTTCGATCTGCAATTCATGGCCCAGGGCCCGCAGCAGCTCGCCGCAGCAGATTGCATTGGTCAGGTAGTCTTCGCCGCTGTCTTCGCTGTGGAACAGCATCAGGGTGCTGCCGTCATTGAGGGTGTGCAGTTCGCTCTGGTACAGCGAAGCGGCCTGGTCCAGGCAGACGCGGTAGCGTTCCAGCAATTCGGTCAGGCGCGCGCGCGGCAGGCGACGCAGTTGGTCCTGGGCGCCCAGTTGCACCGCCAGTACGGCGCTGTACTGGGGTTCGGCGCTTTTGACCGGGGCCGGTTTCGGGGCGGCGGCCGGGGCGCCGCCCGAGGTGTCGCGCAGGTCGGCGAAAGGGTCTTCGTCGTCCAGTTCGTCTTCTTCGGCAATGAACGCTTTGCGGGTAGCAGGCTTCAGGCCCGCCACCGGGGCTTCTTGTACATCAAATTCGGGTTCGTCGTCGTAGTCGGTGTCGTCGAACTCAGGCTCGGGCTCGGCTTCGCGCACCACCGGTTCCGGGGCGAAGCTGGCGTGCAGTTGGCGGGCGAGGTCGCCGATTTCATCCTGGCGGTCAGTGGCCGGGGTGTGTTCGTCGATATCCCGTAGCCAGATGCGCAGTTGCATCAAGGGCGTGGAAATGTGCCGGCCCAGGCGCAGGCTCAAGGCCAGGGCCAATGCCAGCAGGATCGCGCTCAAGATGCCCATGCTTTGCAGGCTGATGGTCATCGGCTGCTGGAATTGCTGCATGTCCAGGCTGATGCGCAGTTGGCCGGCCTTCACATCCTGAAACGTGATATTGCTCTGGTACAGGCCTTCGGCTTCGCCCAACAGGCCGTTTTTCGGGCGCTGCCCGGCTTCGGCCATGATCCGGTTATCCACACTGTAGATGGCGGCGTGCGCCACCAGTGGGTTCTTGGTCAGGTTGTTGAGCAGCACGTTGAGGCTGAGGATGTCGTTGGACACCAGCAGCTCGGTCGCCGAGGTGGCGGTCTGGGTGGTCAAGCTTTCGCCCAGGGCGTCGGCTTGCTCGTGCATGGCCTGTTTGAACTGCAAACCCATCACGCAGGCATAGATCACCAGGGCCAGGGCGACCAGGATCACGTTATGGCTGGCGATGCGTAATGCGATCGGTACACGGCGGTGGCGCAGTGCCCGGAAGATCAGCAGGAAGAAGTTGTCGGTTTTTACTGGCGTAGGCCGGTTCACTTGAGCTCGGCTCTTGGTCCGTGAAGTTGACGCGCAGTATAGCGACAGCCCTGGAACCGGCAAAGCGCTGGCTGTGCCCGATGGTCACTGAAAGTGGGTAGAATGCGGTTTTTTTCCAGCCTGGGGGTGCGCCTTGCGCGAAATTGTCCTGATAAACATCACTGGTGTTGACCGACCGGGTCTCACCGCAGCCATTACCGGTGTGCTGGCCCAGGGTGGTGTAAACATTCTCGACATCGGCCAGGCGGTGATCCACGACACGCTGTCGTTCGGCATTCTGGTGGAGATCCCGAGCACTGAACAGGCGTCTTCGGTGCTCAAGGACATCCTGTTTACGGCGTACAAGCTCGACCAGCAGGTGCGGTTCACCCCAGTCTCCGAAGCCGATTACCAGCATTGGGTCGCCGGCCAGGGCAAGAAGCGCCACATCGTGACGCTGCTGACCCGCAAGGTCACCGCCGAGCAATTGCAGCGCGTCAGCTCGATCACCGCTCGGTACGGCCTGAACATCGACCACATCGACCGTCTGTCGGGTCGCATGCCGCTGGATACGCCCGCCGACAAGGGCAAGGGCTGCATCGAGTTTTCCGTGCGCGGCGAGCCGGCCGACCCGCAAGCCCTGCGCGCCGAGTTCCTCAGCGTGGCCCAGGCGCTGAACGTCGATATCGCCTTCCAGGAAGACTCGCTGTTCCGCCGCAACCGCCGCCTGGCGGTGTTCGATATGGATTCGACGCTGATCGAAGCCGAAGTCATCGACGAACTGGCCAAGGCCGCGGGTGTTGGCGAGCAGGTGTCGGCCATTACCGAGCGTGCCATGGCCGGCGAGTTGGATTTCCGTGCGAGCTTTAAAGAGCGCCTGGCGCTGCTTAAAGGCCTGGACGTGAGCGTACTGGACTCCATTGGCGCTTCGCTGCGCCTGACCGAAGGCGCCGAAACCCTGTTCGCCGAACTCAAGCGCCTGGGCTACAAGACTGCGATCCTGTCCGGTGGCTTCACTTACTTTGCCAAGCAGTTGCAGGCCAAGCTGGGCATCGACTACGTATTCGCCAACGAGCTGGAAGTGGTGGACGGCAAGGTCACGGGCGTCGCCGTGGAGCCGATTGTCGACGCACAGCGCAAGGCGGATCTGCTCAAGGAATTGGCGCACAAGGAAGGTTTGCGTCTGGAGCAGACCATTGCGGTCGGCGACGGCGCCAATGACTTGCCGATGCTGGCGATTGCCGGGCTGGGCGTGGCGTTCCGTGCCAAGCCGTTGGTGAAGCAGTCTGCCAAGCAGGCGATTTCGACGTTGGGGCTCGATGGTGTGTTGTATCTGCTGGGCTTGCGTGACCGCGACGGGCAGCTCTAAACCCGATACCACTGCAGGAATGGAGTCAAATGTGGGAGCTGGCTTGCCTGCGATAGCGGTGTTGGATTCACCACCGTCATCGCAGCAAGCCAGCTCTCACATTGATAGGGCTACAGCTTGAAATCTGCTGGGGATCAGGCTTTAGGTAGCGCGATGCCTTGGCCCATCTGCACCGGCGAACCCGCCACCAGTTCTTCCGCCCACTTCACCTGATCCGGCCCAAACAGCACGATCGCCGTCGAACCCAGCTTGAAGCGGCCCAGTTCCGCGCCTTTCTCCAAATGGATCGGCGCACGCGCAGCCTCATCGTAGCGGAACGTCTTCAGCTCGCGCTTGGGCGGCGTTACCAGGCCGGCCCATACGGTTTCAATCGACGCCACAATCATCGCGCCCACCAATACCACGGCCATCGGGCCGCGTTCGGTGTCGAACAGGCAGACAACGCGTTCGTTACGCGCAAACAGTTCCGGCACGTTTTCGGCAGTGGTCTGGTTGACCGAAAAGATACGCCCTGGCACGTAGACCATCTCGCGCAAGGTGCCGGCCAGCGGCATGTGCACGCGGTGGTAATCCTTGGGCGACAGGTAGATGGTGGCGAAGTCGCCGTCCATGAACGGCGCCGCAACGGCGGCATCGCCGCCCAGCAACTCCAGCACGCTGAAGCTGTGGCCTTTGGCCTGGAATACCCGGCCATGCTCGATCGGACCGAGCTGGCTGACCGCGCCATCGGCCGGGCTCAAGACGGCGCCTGGGGTTTGATCCAGGGGGCGAGCGCCGTCCTTGAGGGCCCGCGTGAAGAAGGCGTTGAAGTGTTCGTAGGCGGTCACGTCTTCGACCAGGGCCTGGGACATGTCCACTTGATAGCGCTTGGCGAACCAAGTGGT
>JAFHKH010000475.1 GCA_016937595.1 Pseudomonas cedrina subsp. fulgida
GGGTGGCTTGCGCACCGGCAGTGGCGCGGCGCTGGAACCGACGACTCGGCGCTATATCCTGGAGCATTGGCAGGCGGTCACCGAGCGACGGGCAGCCGTTCAAGCGTGAAGGCGCGCTGCCTGACGGGTTTGTCTACGACACGGAACCGGCGTGCCGCGCCATCGTCACGGCACGCAGCCTGGCACCGGATTGTGCATGGACATTGCTGGGGCTGATCCAGCGCGCGTTCTATGTCGAAGGCCGCGATGTGACCCTCGCCAGCGTGCTGGTGGAGCTGGCCGAGCAGGCGGGCATCCCGCGTATCGAGTTTGCCGGTGCCTTCGACGCGCCGAGCAGCATGCCGCCACCGCCGCCGATTTCACTTGGGTGCAGGATCTGGGTATCGCCGGTTTCCCGACGCTGCTGGCCGAGCGCAATGGCCAGTTGGCCTTGCTGACCAATGGTTACCAGCCGCTGTCCGAGCTGTCGCCTTTGCTGGGCCGATGGCTGGAGCGAGCCACCTGTGCATGACCAGGCCAAGCGCACCGACCGATTGACCTGGGCGGAAATTCGCCGCCTGGCCCTGCGTCACAAGAAATCCCTGTGGATCGCCAATGGCGTCGCCGTGCTGGCGACCCTGTGCAGCGTGCCCATCCCTCTGCTCCTGCCGTTGCTGGTGGACGAAGTGCTGCTGGGCCGTGGGGATGCCGCACTCAAGGTCATGAACCATGCGCTGCCGCTGGGCTGGCAGAAGGCGGCCGGTTACATCGGCCTGATGTTGCTGGTGACCCTGTGCCTGCGTTGCGGGGCGTTGGTATTCAACGTGGTGCAGGCGCGGCTGTTTGCGCGGTTGGCCAAGGATATTGTGTACCGCATCCGCGTGCGCCTGATCGAGCGGCTCAAGCGCATTTCCCTGGGCGAATACGAAAGCCTGGGCAGTGGCACGGTGACCACGCACCTGGTGACTGACCTGGACACCCTGGACAAATTCGTCGGTGAAACCCTCAGCCGTTTCCTGGTGGCCATGCTCACGCTGGTGGGCACTTCGGCGATCCTGGTGTGGATGCATTGGCAACTGGCCTTGCTGATCCTGCTGTTCAACCCGCTGGTGATCTATGCCACGGTGCAGTTGGGCAAGCGCGTCAAACACTTGAAGAAGCTGGAAAACGACAGCACCTCGCGCTTCACCCAGGCCTTGACTGAAACCCTGGACGCGATTCAGGAAGTACGCGCCGGTAACCGCCAGGGCTATTTCCTCGGGCGCCTGGGCCAGCGGGCCCAGGAAGTGCGTGATTTCGCCATCCATTCCCAATGGAAGACCGATGCGTCCAGCCGCGCCAGTGGCCTCTTGTTCCAGTTTGGCATCGACATTTTCCGTGCGGCGGCGATGCTCACGGTGCTGTTTTCCGACCTGTCCATCGGCCAGATGCTCGCGGTGTTCAGCTACCTGTGGTTCATGATCGGCCCGGTGGAGCAACTGTTGAACCTGCAATACGCTTATTACGCGGCGGGCGGAGCGCTGACGCGGATCAACGAACTACTGGCCCGCGCCGACGAGCCGCAGTACGCCGGCGGCGAAGACCCGTTTACCGGGCGTGAGACCGTCGGCATCGAAGTGCGCGGGCTCAATTTCGGCTATGGCGAAGACCTGGTATTGAACCAGTTGAACCTGGTCATCGCACCCGGTGAGAAAGTGGCGATTGTCGGCGCCAGCGGCGGCGGCAAAAGCACCCTGGTGCAACTGTTGCTCGGGCTCTATACGCCACAGGCCGGCAGTATCAGGTTTGGCGGTGCCACCCAGCAGGCAATCGGCTTGGAGACTATCCGCGAGAACGTCGCCGTGGTGCTGCAACACCCGGCACTGTTCAATGACACCGTGCGCGCCAACCTGACCATGGGCCGCGAGCGCAGTGACCAGGCCTGCTGGCAGGCACTGGAAATCGCCCAGCTCGAGGCTACCGTCAAGGCATTGCCGATGGGCCTGGACAGTGTGGTGGGGCGTGCCGGGGTGCGGTTTTCCGGTGGGCAGCGTCAACGCCTGGCGATTGCGCGCATGGTGTTGGCCGAGCCGAAAGTGGTCATCCTTGACGAAGCGACCTCCGCCCTCGACGCCGCCACCGAGTACAACCTGCACCAGGCACTTGCGCGCTTCCTCAGTGGGCGTACTACACTGATCATCGCTCACCGTCTGTCGGCGGTTAAGCAGGCTGATCGAGTATTAGTGTTCGACGGTGGTCATATTGCCGAAGACGTGATCACCAGCAATTGATTGCCGATGGCGGCTTGTACGCCAAACTCTACGGGCACTTGCAACAAGTACGTTGATTTAGCCTAGGCTCAGCTATCGGAAGCGGATTTTCGCGTGCGTATCCAGCAGTGCATGTGTAAGGGACTTCATGAAGCAAAAGCGGATTCTCGGAACGCCAAGGCTGTTGGGCATCGTATGGCCTTTTATCGCAGTGGTACTGTTCCAGGCATTGTTGGGCTGTGTCAGTCTCTTCATGCTCTCAGCGGTGCGTGGCTACGTGGCCGGCGAGAGCCTGTGGTCCAAAGGCCAGAAAGACGCCATTTATTACCTTACGCTGTACGCCGATAACCGCGATGAAGCCACCTACCTCAGGTACCAGCAGGCTATCGCGGTGCCTCAGGGCGGGCATAGGCTGCGCATCGCGCTTGATCGCCCCACGCCGGATCTTGCGGCTGCCCGCCTGGGCATTCTCAAGGGCGGCAACCACCCGGATGACGTCTCCAGCCTGATCTGGCTGTACCTCAATTTTCGCCATTTCAGCTACCTGGAAAAGGCCATCGAGCTGTGGACCGTGGGCGACGGCTACCTGGTGCAACTCGATGACCTGGCCCGCGAGATGCACGGCGCGATCCGCCGCGATCAGGTCAGCGCCAACGATGTGCGGCAGTGGAAGGCGCATATCATCGCGATCAATGAAGGCGTAACGCCGGCGGCCAAGGCATTCAGCGATGCCCTGGGCGAAGGTTCGCGGATGATCCTGCGGTTGCTGCTGATCACCAACCTGGCCACGCGCTGGGCCTGATCGTGCTGGCGCTGTTGCGCACGCATAAGCTGCTGGCCCAGCGCCACGCCTTTGCCGACGCGCTGCAACAAGAGAAGGAACGCGCGCAGATCACCCTGGAGTCGATTGGCGATGGGGTGATCACCACCGACGTCGACGGCGCCATCACCTACATGAACCCGGCGGCCGAGGCGCTGACCCACTGGAAGTCCGCCCGGGCCCAAGGGCTGCCGCTGGCGGCGCTGTTCAACCTGCTGGATGACAATGCCCAGCCCGACGGGTTTACCCTGATCGACCATATCGTCAAGGGCCGCCTCAGTGGCGGCAGCGAGCACTCCAAAACCATCCAGCGCCTGGATGGCAGCACGGTCTCGGTGACGCTGGTGGGCGCGCCGATCCGCAGCGCCGGCAAGGTCACGGGGGCGGTGCTGGTGTTGCATGACATGACCCAGGAGCGCCAGTACATCGCCAACTTGTCCTGGCAGGCGACTCACGACGCCCTGACCGGCCTGGCCAACCGCCGTGAATTCGAATTTCGCCTGGAGCAGGTACTGCATCCGGCCGCGCAGCAGCAGGGCGGGCGGCATGCATTGATGTTCCTCGACCTGGACCAGTTCAAGCTGGTCAACGACACCTGTGGCCATGCGGCGGGTGATGAACTGTTGCGGCATATCTGCGCGTTGCTGCAATCGGACCTGCGCGAAGGCGACACCCTGGCGCGACTGGGGGGCGACGAGTTCGGTATCCTGCTGGAGAACTGCCCGGCCGCGGCGGCGGAGAAAATCGCCGAGAGCCTGCGCCATACCGTGCAAAGCCTGCATTTGTGTGGAAGGGCCGGCCGTTCATGACCACCGTCAGCATCGGCCTGGTGCACCTGGGCCAGACCCCGACCACCCTCGAAACCTCCCTGCGCGCCGCCGACATGGCATGCTACATGGCCAAGGAAAAAGGCCGCAACCGTGTGCAGGTCTATCACGCCGACGACTCGGAACTGTCCGTGCGCTTTGGCGAAATGGCGTGGGTGCAACGTTTGCACATGGCGCTGGAAGAGAACCGGTTCTGCCTGTACGCCCAGGAAATCTCACCCCTGGGGCAGGTCGACGGCGGCGATGGGCACATCGAGATCCTGCTGCGCCTGCATGATGAGGCCGGCCGCATTATCTTGCCCGACAGCTTTATCCCGGCCGCCGAGCGCTACGGCTTGATGACGTCCCTGGACCGTTGGGTGGTGGAGAATGTGTTCCAGATCATCGCCCGTTGCCTGCAGGAGCGGCCGGGGCGACCCATGGCCATGTGTGCGATCAATCTGTCGGGCATCACCATTGGTGATGATGACTTCCTCGAGTTTCTGCACGACAAGTTCAAGGCCTACAACATTCCGCCCAGCATGATCTGTTTTGAAATTACCGAAACCAGCGCCATCGCCAATCTGGGCAGCGCGATCCGCTTTATCAATGAACTCAAAGCCTTAGGTTGCCATTTCTCGCTGGATGACTTTTGTGCCGGAATGTCCTCATTCGCCTATCTCAAACATTTACCTGTAGACTTCCTGAAGATCGATGGAAGTTTCGTAAAGGATATGCTGGACGACCCGATTAACCGCGCCATGGTCGAAGTGATCAACCACATCGGCCACGTCATGGGTAAGCGCACAATTGCAGAATTTGTCGAAACGCCGCAGATCGAGCAGGCCTTGCTCGAAATCGGTGTGGATTACGCTCAGGGTTACCTGATCGAACGACCGCGATTGTTTACCTTTGATAGCTTGCAGTGTCGACCTGTGCGGCCGCAGCCTCTGTTATTCAAGGCGCCCGGCACGTTCCGCTGAAACATTTGCTGGTCTGTACAATCACACTTAAAAAGGAGCCTTAACAGTGATCGACACCTTCAACAGAACCGGCCCGCTTATGGAAGCCTCGAGTTACCCCGCCTGGGCTCAGCAATTGATCCTGGACTGTAGCGAGAGCAAGCGTCGAGTTGTTGAGCATGAACTGTACCAACGCATGCGTGATAACACGCTCAGCGCCAAGACCATGCGCCACTACCTGATCGGTGGCTGGCCGGTGGTGGAACAATTTGCCTTGTACATGGCACAGAACCTTACCAAGACCAAATTTGCCCGCCATCCCGGTGAAGACATGGCGCGCCGCTGGCTGATGCGCAATATCCGCGTGGAACTCAACCATGCCGACTATTGGGTGCATTGGGCCCGTGCCCACGGTGTGAGCCTGGAAGACTTGCAGGCCCAGGACGTGCCGCCGGAGCTGCACGCATTGAGCCATTGGTGCTGGCACACAAGCTCGGCCGATTCGCTGATCGTGGCGATTGCCGCGACCAACTACGCAATCGAAGGGGCAACGGGGGAATGGTCCGCCGTGGTGTGTTCCACCGGCGTCTACGCAGCGGCTTTCCCCGAGGAAGAACGCAAGCGTGCAATGAAGTGGCTGAAAATGCACGCCCAGTACGATGATGCCCACCCGTGGGAAGCGCTGGAAATCATCTGCACCCTGGCGGGGATGAACCCGACCAAGGCATTGCAGGTAGAGCTGCGCCAAGCCGTGTGCAAGAGCTACGACTACATGTACCTCTTCCTGGAAAGCTGCATGCGCCTGGAGAAAGAAAAGGCGCCGGCGGTTGTGCGTGAGCGCCAGGCGCGGGTCGCCAGCGAAGCATGACGCAAGGAGATGGCGGGGTTTTTACCCCGCCATCGCCAAGCGGTTGCGGCCTGCGCGCTTGGCTACATACAAGGCGCTGTCGGCCCGGCGCAACAGGCTTTCGGCGGATTCAGCGGCGAGCAAGGTCGAGCAGCCCAGGCTCACCGTCAATTCGATCCGCGTGCCATCCGCCCAGTAATCCTGGGCCTGTGTCGCCTGGCGCAGGCGTTCTCCGATCATCGCCGCCGCGTCGCGGCCGGTGTTGGACAGCAATACCAGAAACTCTTCCCCGCCAAACCGAAACACCATGTCCACGTTGCGCAACTGGCCCTTGATCGCCCCGGCAACGGCGCGCAGCACGTTATCGCCGGCGGCGTGGCCGTGGGTGTCGTTGATGGTCTTGAAATGGTCGATGTCCAGCATCAGCAAGGACAGTGGGTTCAGATGCCGACGCGCCATGTCGATTTCCCGTTGCAGGGTCTGGTCCATGGCAATGCGGTTACCGGTCTCGGTCAACGGGTCGCGCAGGGCGCTGCGGGTGGCGGCGCGGTAAAGCAGGGCGTTGCGCATTGGGTAGAGCAGGGTGGACAGCAGGGATTCGAGCTGGCCGAGTTCTTCTTCCGACAGGCGCTGGTTGCGCCGAAAGATCAGCTCGCCCAAGTGCTCGCCTTCATGGCTCAGGCTGTAGTTCACTGGATGGTGACCGCGCTGGCCCAACTCCAGGCGCAGGTCGCTGGCCTGGTGGCGATATTGCAGCGCGTCCAGGGGCACCAGGCGCTGGATCTCACGGAAGAACACCGCGAGGATGCGCTCCGGCTCCAGGCTGGTTTGCAGCTGCAGGCCCAGTTGCTGGCGCAGTTGCGTGACCGTGGTGGGGCGGCGCGGCAGAAGGGATGGCTGACCAAATCCCAGGCGCTGCAATTTGGCACTGTCAAAGTCAATTGCGTTGGTCTGGGTAGGTGTTTTCATAAGCAATCGGCCTCTACGCACTTAGCTGTCTTACAGGCTCGATGAGAGTGGCGAGTGCCAAGCGTCTTACTGTTCCTTCAGTTCCGTAAAACATTGGTTACAGTCTAGACCGCTTTGCATAGGGTTATAACCCCTGGGCACCGCCGCACGTCTTGTCATCGCTTGACCTGCTTGAAAAGGGTTAGAGCGATATTCATGCCAAACGTTTTAAATAAATAAAAATCCTTATGAATCAATCAGGTGGTTTTATCGCGGGAAAAAATTCACCGAACTATGACGCCAGTTATTTGGCAAGTAAGGGCTGGCGTTAGTGTTTTACGGGTTTAATTACACCGGGATTTGCACCGCGCAATGGCGCGCGGTCAGACCAAGGTGGAGCGGTCGATCTGCGCGATGGAGGTGACGCCGGTCAGGGTCATGGCCACGCGCATTTCCTTGGCGAAGATGTCCAGCAGGTTTTCCACGCCGTGCTGGCCATCGGCGGCCAGCGCATAGGCGGTGGCGCGGCCCAGCAGGCACGCCTTGGCACCCAGGGCGAGCATGCGCACCACGTCGAGCCCGGAGCGGATGCCGGAGTCCACCAGCACCGTGAGGTCGTCGCCCACTGCGTCGGCAATCGGTGGCAGCGCCCTGGCGGTGGACAGCACGCCGTCCAGCTGGCGGCCGCCATGGTTGGAAACCACAATGCCATCGGCGCCGAAACTTACGGCATCGCGGGCGTCCTGGGGGTCGAGGATGCCTTTGATGATCATCGGGCCGTTCCAGAATTCACGGATCCACTCCAAATCTTTCCAGCTGATCGACGGATCGAAATTGTTCGCCAGCCAGCCGATGTAATCTTCCAGGTGGGTGGGCTTGCCGAGGTATCTGGAGATATTGCCCAGGTCGTGGGGACGGCCCATCAACCCCACGTCAAACGCCCACTGGGGCTTGGTGACGGCTTGCAACATGCGCCGTTGCGCCGCGAATGGCCCGGACATGCCCGAGTGAGCGTCGCGGTAGCGCGCGCCGGGCGTGGGCATATCCACTGTAAATACCAATGTAGTTATGCCCGCCGCCTGGGCTCGCTCCAGCGCGTTGCGCATGAAGCCACGGTCCTTGAGCACGTACAGCTGGAACCAGATGGCTTGCGGGCTTTGTGACGCCACTTCCTCGATCGGGCACACCGACACCGTCGACAAACAGAACGGGATGCCCTTGTTCGCCGCCGCTTTCGCCGCCTGCACTTCGCCGCGCCGCGCGTACATGCCGGTCAGGCCCACCGGGCTGAGGATCACCGGCATGTCCAGCGCCTGGCCGAACAGCGTGGTCTTCAGGCTCAGGCTGTCCACATTGCGCAGGACGCGCTGGCGCAGGCTGATCCCGGCCAAATCCGAACTGTTCGCACGCATCGTGTGTTCGGCGTAGGCGCCGCCGTCGATGTAGTCGAACAGAAAGCGCGGCAGCTTGCGCTTGGCCGCTACGCGGTAGTCGGACGCGGACGAGATGATCATGAAAAGGTCTCCACAAGGCGGGGCGGCTCAGCATAGGTAAAAATCTGGCATGATAAAAACAACTTTTATCACTGGCCGCTAGTCGTTAAAGGAATACTGATGAACCTGAGAACCCTACGGGCCTTTGTCGAAGTGGTGCGTCAGGGCGGTTTCTCCCAAGCCGCCGAGGTAGTGGCTCTGACTCAATCGACGGTGAGCAAGGCGGTCAAGACCCTAGAAGACGAACTGGGCACGCCTTTGCTCAATCGCCTTGGCCACCGCAACGAACTCACTGCCGCTGGCGAGATCGCCTACCGTCGCGCCCTGGTGCTGCTTGCCGAACGTAACGACCTGGTGGCCGAGATCAACGACTTGCGCGGCCTCAAGCGCGGCGTGTTGCGCATCGGTCTGCCGCCCGTGGGCTGCGGTGTGCTGTTCGCCACGATGTTTGCCACCTACCGCAGTCGCTACCCGGACATCGACATCGAACTGACCGAATACGGCAGCAAAAAACTGCGTGACTGCCTGGAAGCCGGGGAGGTCGACCTGGCGGCGCTCCTGCTGCCGATAGACGAAGGCTTCGATTGCCAACCCGTGCGCAATGAACCGCTGATGGCCGTGTTGCCCATCAGCCATCCCCTGGCCGCGCGTGCGCAAATTGACTTTACCGACCTGGCGGATTCGGCCTTCATCCTGTTCGAAGCCGGCTTCGCCCTGAACGCCAAGATCCTCGCCGCCTGCGAGCGCAAGGGCGTCACGCCCAAAGTCACCGCGCGCAGCGGGCAGATCGATTTTATCGTCGACCTGGTCGCCGCCGGCCTGGGCGTCGCGTTCCTGCCGCGCATGCTGGCGCACAAGCATCAACACGCTGGCATCGCCCTGATCCCCCTGGACGAACCCCACACCGACTGGCACATCGCCCTGGCCTGGCGCGCCAGCGCCCACCTGCCGCCGGCTGCCTTGGCCTGGCTGGAGCTGGCCAGGGAGCATGCGGTTTCAACCGACCATCCGGCTTAAGCGCGGCCAGCACCAGAGAAGGCTTGACTTCTCCTTTTCAATCAGTAACATACGGCGCATTCCGCGATAGCTCAGTTGGTAGAGCAAATGACTGTTAATCATTGGGTCCCTGGTTCGAGTCCAGGTCGTGGAGCCAGATAGAGAAAGCCTGCAGAGATGCAGGCTTTTTTTTGCTTGGGATTTTACCCAGCAATCGAAGCGCACAGCGTGACCAGCATGAAGCCGTCTCTAATCCTACGATTCAGAGGTAAATATCATGAAAGTCGCTGTAGTCGTTTCAACCAAAGGCGGGCCGGGTAAGACCACGGTTGGCGCCAATTTAGGTGCGTTCTGCGCCGATGCAGGTGTTCGGACCCTGCTCATTGACCTTGATAATCAGCCGTCACTGTCCTCGTTTTACAACCTGTCGCACGAGGCACCTGGCGGTACCTATGAGTGCAGCCGAGAGGCGTCCTCCAACCAGGCTAAGAGTGCTGAGGTTCAGGATCTTATTGAGCAGAAGCTTTTCTTGTTGGGGCAAGACAGGGGGGCGGAGTGATTTTATTGACGTGAAGCAAACGTTGATGGAGGTGGTGGAAAGGATCGACTACCACTTCAATGAAGGCGACAGCATTACGGGTGTGCCCAGTGGGCTGGATGCGTTGGACCAAGTTACAGGTGGCTTTCAAGACGCTGACTTGATCGTCATTGCAGCACGTCCCTCCATGGGTAAAACCAGTTTGGCACTGAGTCTTGTGGATGCAGTGCTCCAACAGAAACCCACCAATACGGTGCAGATATACAGCCAGGAAATGCCGGCTCATGCGCTGATCTTCCGGTTGGTCGCGATTTTGGGGCAGCTCAACCTGGCGAAGCTGATGCGCGGTCAGTTGCATGATGAGGACTGGCCCAAGGTGATAGCTGCAGTCGGTCGCATCAATGAATATGGTGAGCGGCTCATTATTGATGACACCGCTTGCCTGACCCCATCGGCACTTAGGTCGAAGGTGCGTCGCGCAGCCCGGCGCTCGGGTATGCCTCGGCTGATCATGGTCGACTACCTGCAGTTGATGCGGTTGGATGGCAAGGAGAACCGCAACCTCGAGATCGCGGGCATCACCGCGTCGTTGAAAGCCCTGGCCAAGGAATTCAACTGCCCCGTTATCGCGTTGTCGCAGCTCAACCGTTCTGTGGAGCAGCGTGCGGATAAGCGTCCCTTCAATGGTGACCTAAGAGAGTCGGGTGGCCGATTGAGCGACGTCGCGTTGATCAAGCTGTTCAGAGTCATACGCTTGGCGCGGCGGCTTATCGAGTTGGAATCCAACCAATTTTCTTGTGAAGTCATCCAATAACCACGGAGTGGTGGAGGTTTCTGTGCATCCCTTAAATCTGGCTGTCGCCTTTCAGATTTTGAATAACATCAAAAATGGTCAGTTACGTAGCTGTCTGGCCATGGGCTTTGAAGAGACTGACCTGAAGCCCCTTGTAGATCCGTTGTGCATGGGGGCATTGGTTAATTCACCCGTACCTTGGTTCAAGGTTGTGGTTGATGGCGTCGCCGTAAGGCGGGTGATCGCTCATGCCAAAAATACTGAAGAGGATGAGGTGATCAACCGGGCACTCACCCTGGGTGCCAGCTCACCTATGATCCTGGAGCTTTTTGGATTGCCACCCAAAGAGGTTGCTGTTCGACGCTCAATTCTCGGTGTGCCGCTGCGTAGAGGGCGTTGGCCCCATGTCGGACCTGAGGATGAGGCAACGCTTTGGAAGCACTGGGTTAGCCTTACCAAAGAACTCAACACTGACATAAAGGATCCTCGGTCTGTGCTTGATGTCGCAATGGTGATGGCCGAACGGGAGACCAGTCTGAATCTTTCCATGATCTGGAGTGCGATCCAAAGCTGGATTACCCAGGACCTCGTGTGATGAGTGCAGGAGGTAATCAGCGTTACAACCCAGGTAATCTTGATGCGTTGAACGCATTGCTCAACGCAGCTGGTGCAGCTCTCAAGACAGCTCGCACTGATAAGCCAGGTGCATCCAGGGGAGAGGGGGCGCTGGCAAGGCCTCTCTCGCCCATCTCGGAAGTAGAGAAGGCCGGCATCATATTTACCGGCAATCCGCATGAGGCCGTGCCTAGGCGCCTATTGTTGGATGACCGGCTGACCCCGCTAGAGCGCAATGCCTGGCAGGTCTTTCGTCTTCTGCTCAATGACGACGGCCTGACCTCCTTTCCCACCTACGAACAACTCAGGCCGTATCTGGCTTCGTCGCCTTTCAAATTGGCTTCACGGGAGACTGTGGCCAAGGCGCTGACGGCCTTGCGTATGACGCGTTGGCTAAGCCTCGGTGGGTGTGTTCGTGATGAGGTCACCGGGCAAATGAGAGGCAACGTTTACCTGTTGCACGATGAGCCCGTGAGCATCGCAGAGGCCGCTTTGCTGGACAGTGGTTACTTGGAGCTAGTGAATGAGGGGTTGGGACACGCGAACAAATCCCTTCGCGATGTAGCAGCTCAGATTACTCAGGAGCTTCACACCGATCCCTATTTGCGGGAGAACGCTTTGCCTTCGAACTTGGAGCGGTTGCAGCAGCGCTTAACTCAACAGAGTTGGGTCAAATCCTTGGGTGGTTTGAGGCACTCAAGTGATTCCGAACTCAGTGAAAACGAATCCGAACTCAGTGAAGAGGCCTCGGTTCGGAATCGCGCGGAGCTGAGTTCGGATTCCGAACTCAGCTGGAAGCGGCCGTTTCGGGCCCAGTTCGGAATCCGAACTCATCTAGTACTAGTACAAATACAAATGTTTGTAAAAACACAGTACCGCAGGCGCACGAGGGGCTGCGTTTGCCCGAGCAGTTCCTGTTGCTCGCGGCCGAGCAGAGGCGAAACGCGATGGTGGCGTTGGGAGCACTCGGGCCTGAACTGCAGCAACAGGTGCTGGATCAATGGGCTGCGCGTTGTGCCAGCGCTGAGGTGCGAAAGCCTGCAGGGTACCTGTTTGGCATGATCCAGAAAGCGTCGCGAGGAGAGTTTAATCAAACTGGTGAGCCTGGGAGGAACGTTTTCCTGCACGACCCACGCGACGCCGGGAAGACCGAGCCTGCTCGCTTGGCACCCGCCTCGGAACTATCCGTCACGCGTGCCAAGCCAAGTACCGAAAGCCTCATGACCGGTCGTGAAGGCGTTAGGGCGATGTTGGATTTGCTGAAGTCGAGTGGGAGTGATTCCAGTGGAATCAGGTAGGCGAATTGCAGTGGGTGATTCCAGTGGAATCAGGTTGGCGTATCTCAATTGGGTAATTGCGCTCCACCTGCCCACCCATTTGCATTGCACTTTCCGACTCATTTGCATTCGACTTGACCAGTCGTTCGCATCGAATTTGACCAGCACACTGGGTGGCCCTGACTGGCAGAAGTCGACCCAAAGGCGACGCTCGGCTCAGTTAAGATCGCGTAGAAGGTTCTGCGCAGTTAAGGGCATTCAACCGTCGGAGGTGAAACCTCCAAGGTGCTAAATTAGACACAGAACCAAAATTTCAGTAAGGCACAGAGAGTTACGCAGTGGTAGCCAAGAGCAAGATCAGCGTTATCAATAGTACGATGAAACCTTTGCTGCTAATCCTTGAGCCTTGGGCAGAGGAATTCTGCATCGCGCCTGGAGCGGCAGTCGATGTGCTGGGCAGCGGAGGAAGCGAAGAGGGTTTCTTCGAAGTCGAGTCTATCAAGAACGGTATGATTGTTTATGGCTGGGAGGGAAGCATTGTCTCTGTTATGAAAAACGGCATCCCCGTTCCTCCTGAAATGCAATGAGTCAGGATCGTGTATCAGAGTTAACGCAGTAGGGGACGTCGCTTCACTCTTGCCAATTTGTCGAACCTCTTTCTGCTTCAGTTTGATCTCTTTCTGGCTTGGACGGCTGCAATGGGTCCATTGCCGCCTGGCACGAGGGGCAGCAACCGGCCCAGAGTGTGTCAAAACCCTTTTTAGCGGCTTCCACGCTAGTGTTTTTTCCTACTCAGCCCAGGTCAGACATCAGTTGCTCAGATTCAGTATAAGATTCCGGAAATCAGCAGGTACGCCGACAACGTGGGCTAGAGGCTAGAAATCTGGGGGTTGGATGATTGCAAGCAACGTTTCATATCTTTGTCAGGTTTGTGGATACCCCGGGCTTGAAGAGCCTCCATACGATGAGGTTGGCTGCTCTTCGTTTGGCATGTGCCCGTCCTGCGGTACGCAGTTCGGCTATGATGACGCAACATCTGCTCATGCTGACTTGCGGAAATTATGGATCTCTAAAGGAATGCTTTGGTGTAGCAAAGCTCAAGCGGCGCCGAGTGGTTGGGACCCGGTAAGGCAACTACAGGCGGTTGAAAAACGCATCAATATCTGAACAGAACACCGCTCAATCGGGCGTTTTGTATTTCAAAGACTGGTGCGGACGCTCGCCGTTGTAAATCGATATCGACTCACTCACCATCTTCTTCGGTTGCGTTAAATCCTGTGCTCGCTCTAACAGAAGCTCTGTCTTCAATATCCCGTTCCCTCTCTGCTAAGGCGTTTCAAAAACGGAAAAATGGGGTAATCAGCCAAACGCTGCCTTTCGCGAATGGCTGCTACTGGCCGATAGACGTCTTCCGCTCCGACAGTGGCGCGTCCTGTTCTCATGTCCGATCAGACCTCATGCCCTCCAGTTCAAGGGTATTTCAAACACTTTGGCAGCCCGAGCCAGTTTCTCGGCAGATCTAGCAGAGATAGCGAGAGAAGGCTCTTTGATCATATAGAGCAGATGATCAAGTGCGACACCTGCCTCGCCGTGCGCGATGTAGTCCAGAACGATCTCTGCCCCATTCTCAAGACCAGACTGTGCCAGTGGATGATCATCAGGCACGGGGCTAAGCTGCGCATCTGCAGCGGACATCAGTGTAGAGACCTCATCTAGCACTTCGAGGAGGTCTTCACGCACATCGGGACTCAGCTGATTCATACGGCTCTATCCATGTCGTCATAGCCTCAGTTTTGTACCACTATTTGCCTAAGAGTCGCAGCTCTGACTCCACGACGGACAGCTTTCGGCCGATTCTGTTGAAA
>JAFHKH010000476.1 GCA_016937595.1 Pseudomonas cedrina subsp. fulgida
TCGCTGACACACCGCATTCGCGAGCAAGCCCGCTCCCACAATTTGAAGCGAGTTCGGCTTTAGCCCGCCACCATTTCAGCTTTTAGCAGCGCCTCTTTAGCCTGCGCATCCGCCAACCGATACAACTCGATGCTCCCGTCCCAGTGCTCGATCAACGCCGTGCACGACTCCACCCAATCCCCGCAGTTGAGGTAATCCACCTCGCCCACCTTGCGAATCTCCGCATGGTGGATATGCCCGCAGACCACGCCATGCAGCTCACGCTTGGTCACCTCGTGGGCGATGGCTTCTTCGAAATCGCTGATAAAGCTCACCGCCGTCTTGACCTTGTGCTTGAGGTACGCCGACAGCGACCAGTAACCGTAGCCATAGCGCGCACGCCAATGGTTCAGCCAGCGGTTCAGCGTGAGGGTGAACTCGTAGGCCGAGTCGCCGAGGAACGCCAGCCAGCGGTGATAGCGGGTGATCACGTCGAACTGGTCGCCGTGGATCACCAGCAGGTGGCGGCCGTCGGCGGTCACGTGCACCGCTTCGTCCACCAACTGGATATTGCCCAGGATCAGCTTGGAGTAGCGCCGCAGGAATTCATCGTGGTTGCCGGTGACATAGATCACCTCGGTGCCGCGCTTGGCCATGGTCAACAGGCGGCGGATCACGTTGGTGTGGGCCTGGGGCCAATACATGCCGCTGCGCAGTTTCCAGCCGTCGATGATGTCCCCACCAGGTAAACCTTGTCGGCATGGTAGCCTTTGAGGAACTGCGATAAGTGTTCGGCCTGGCAATCCCGGGTGCCCAGGTGCACATCGGAAATCCACAGGGTTCGAACCGTTGCTTGCGGCTGGGCTTGACGAACTCGGCACTGGTCATGGGCATCCCTCGACGATGTTTTCGCGAGCTTGCGCCACTGCGATTAATAGCCCATGACAACTGTGCGTCAGTCTGATGACAGCGCTCGGCGCTCGCGATGAAGTGCCTTTGCTGCCGTGGCAGACTCTGTGCCGACCCTGTCGCTGGGTGTGAACGTGGACATAGAGCCAGAACAGTCCGAGCTCTACCTGATGTAGGGAGATCAAACGGTGGGAGCGGGCTTGCTCGCGAATGCGGTGGATCAGTTCCAGATGCACTCGCTGACACAGCGCATTCGCGAGCCGGATGACAGACATCGACACGCCGCCCCACTAGACTGCCCTTCTGTCACACGCTCGATACAAGGATCGCAATGACTCCCCGCTCAGCCCTCGGCGCCCTGCACATCGGCGCATTGATGTTCGGTCTTACCGGCGTATTCGGCAAGCTGGCGGCCGCCTCACCGGCCATCATCGTTTTCGGTCGTGCCGTATTCGCCGTGGCGGCCCTGGCGATATTTGCACGGTTCGCCAGCAACACCGCCTGGAAAACACTCGCGCTGCGCGACTGGCGCCGGCTGCTGGTCAGCGGCGTGTTGCTGGCGGCGCATTGGGTGACGTTCTTCGTTGCGGTCAAAGTGGCCGGCGTGGCCGTTGCCACCCTGGGCTTCACCGCGTTCCCGGCGTTTACCGTGATCCTTGAAGGGTTGATCTTCCGCGAGCGCATACGCGCCAATGAAGTGCTGCTGGTGGTGCTGGCAGCGTCGGCCTGGTGCTGGTCACGCCGGACTTCAACCTCGCCAGCGAAGCGACGGGCGGCCTGCTCTGGGGCATCGCTTCGGGGCTGCTGTTTTCGCTGTTGTCGCTGAATAATCGCGCCAGTTCCGGACGCATCCCGGCGGTGCAGGCGGCGCTGTGTCAGAACCTGGTGGTCGCGGCATGCCTGTTGCCCGTGGCGGCGCCCGGGCTCACGCAGGTGCAGGCGATCGACTGGCTGTGGATCGGCTTGCTCGGCGTGTTCTGTACCGGCCTGGCCCACAGCCTGTTTGTGGCCAGCCTTGCGGTGATCAAGGCGCGCACCGCTTCGGTGGTGTTTGCCATGGAGCCGGTCTACGGCATCACCGCAGCCTGGCTGCTGTTTGCCGAAACCCCGACGCTGCGCATGCTGCTGGGCGGCGCGCTGATCATTATCGCGATTGTGCTGTCGGGGTTGATGGGCAGCGCCAGCCAGGCCAAACCGCCGGCGGCGGCCTGATTGCCGACGGCTATGGCGTACGGTCGTTGTGCCCCAGGTCGCGCTGCGGGTCGATCTGGTCACGCACGCGCTGCTTGAGCACCTTGGCCTCGGGAAAGCCGCCGTCGGCCTTGCGTTCCCAGATCTGCACGCCATCGCAGGTGATGCGAAACGCGCCACCGGTGGCCGGCGCCAGCGACACTTTGCCAAGATCATCGGCGAATGTGCTCAACAACTCCTGCGCCAGCCACGCCGCGCGCAGCAGCCACTGGCACTGGGTGCAATAGGTGATGATGATCTCGGGTTTGCTCATCGACATTATTTGACTGACTCCAGGCATAACGAGGAACGGGGGTCGGGTGGCTATAATACCGGCCTTTATCGCCCAGCCTCGAGATTCATGATGCGCCGCCTGTTGTCCTGCCTGCTTCTGTGCCTCTTCCCTCTGCTTGCCGACGCCATTGAACCGCCACGCCCGAAAATCGGCCTGGTGCTGTCGGGCGGTGCCGCCCGCGGGCTGGCGCATATCGGCGTGCTCAAGGCGCTGGAAGAGCAAGGTATCCAGATCGATGCGATTGCCGGCACCAGCATGGGCGCGGTGATCGGCGGGCTGTACGCGTCGGGCTACAAGATTGACGAGCTGGAAAAGCTGGCGCTGAGCATCGACTGGCAACAAGCGCTGTCCGACGCGCCGCCGCGCGAAGACGTACCGTTCCGGCGCAAACAGGATGACCGGGATTTCCTGGTCAAGCAGAAACTCAGTTTTCGCGACGACGGCAGCCTGGGCCTGCCGCTGGGCGTGATCCAGGGTCAGAACCTGGCATTGCTGCTCGAAAGCATGTTCGCCCACAGCAGCAACACCCGTAACTTCGACAAGTTGCCCATCCCCTTCCGGGCCGTGGCCACCGATATCACCACCGGTGAAAAGGTGGTGTTCCGCAAGGGCCACCTGCCCCAGGTGATCCGCGCCAGCATGTCGATCCCGGCCGTGTTCGCGCCAGTGGAACTGGACGGCCGCCTGCTGGTGGACGGCGGCATGACCGACAACATTCCGCTGGATGTGGCGCGGGAAATGGGCGTGGATATCGCCATCGTCGTCGACATTGGCACCCCGCTGCGCTCGCGCAAGCAACTGGCCACGGTGGTCGATGTGCTCAACCAGTCCATCACCCTGATGACCCGGCGCAACTCGGAAGAACAACTCAAGGACCTGCACCCCAGGGACGTGCTGATCCAACCGCCGCTGGCCGCATATGGCGTAACGGACTTCGGCCGCGCCACCGACATGATCGAGGCCGGCTACCGCGCCACCCGCGCCCTCGATGCCCGCCTTGCACACCTGCGCCCCGCCGAACCGATCGACCCGCAACTGGTGGCCGCCCGAACACCCGGCGAACGCACGCCGGTCATCACCGCCATCGATGTGGAAAACGACTCGAAAGTCAGCGACGATGTGATCCGCTACTATATCCGCCAACCCCTGGGCGAGCCGCTGAACCTGAGCCGCCTGCAATCGGACATGGGCACGCTGTACGGCCTGGATTACTTCGAGCAGGTGCAGTACCGCGTGGTCAAGAAAGGCCAGCAAAACACCCTGATGATCAGCGCGCGCGGCAAACGCAGCGGCACCGATTACTTGCGCCTGGGCCTGAACCTGTCGGACGACATGCGCGGTGACAGCGCCTTCAACCTGGGCGCGAGTTACCGCATCAACGGCATCAACCGCCTCGGCGCCGAATGGCTGACGCGGGCGCAGATCGGTGATCGTCAAGAACTGTACAGCGAGTTCTACCAGCCGATGGACACCGGTTCGCGCTACTTCGTCGCGCCTTACATCAGGGCCCAGGCGCAGAACGTGGAGCTGACCCTGGACAACGACCCCATCTCCGAATACCGCCTTGAACGCTACGGTTTTGGCCTGAACGTCGGCAGGCAAATCGGCAACAGCGGTGAGATCCGCTTCGGCGTCGGCGAGGCCTGGGGCAAGGCGGATGTGCGCATCGGCGACCGGGATTCACCCAGCGTGAGTTTCAGCGAAGGCTTCTATGAGCTGAAGTACTCCTTCGACTCCCTGGACAACGTGTACTTCCCCCATACCGGCGAAGACATCGGCCTGGCCTACCGCGAATTCGAACCGGGCCTGGGTTCGGACCAACGCTACCGCCAATGGGAATTCAAGCTGGACAAAGCCATGAGCCACGGCCCGGACACCCTGGTGCTGGGTGGTCGCTATGGGCGCACCCTGGATGATTCGGAAAACGTGGTGAGTTCCAGCTTCCTGCTGGGAGGCGCCCGGCAGTTGTCGGGCTTTCGCCAGGATGCGATCTCGGGCCAGAACATCAGCCTGATGCGGGCGGTGTACTACCGCAGGCTCACGCCACGGTCGTATTTGCCGCTGGATTTCCCGCTGTACCTGGGTGCGTCACTGGAGCGTGGCCGGGCATGGAACAACGACAATGAATTCGACAGTGGCTACTTCAATGCGGCGAGTATTTTCCTGGGGTTCGATACGCCGTTGGGGCCGCTGAATTTCAGCTATGGGTTCAATGATGATAATCAGAAGGCGGTGTACCTGAACCTGGGGCAGACGTTCTAAGGCCGTAAATGATCGCCCAATGCGTAGAGTTGACGCAGAGCGTCACGGGATGCATTACCACGCGGAGCGTGGGAACGATCAAGCCCCACACATGTTGATCTGCAGCGTAGTCGGGATCAGGACTTTTCCAGATTCGCCAGAATGCGCCCGTGCACGCGCATGCATACGCGCAAATCGGCTTCGTCCACGCCTTCGAACAGCTCATGCCGTAGCGCGGTGGCGATGGTTTCGATCTGTTCGATCAACGGCCGGGCGGTGTCACACAACAGGATGCGCTTGGCACGCCGGTCTTCCAGCACCGCCTGGCGTTGCACAAGGCCTTGGCCTTCGAGGCTGTCCAGCAGACGGGCCAATGTCGGGCCTTCGACGCCAACGCTTTGCGCCAACTCACGCTGGGTGGGCGCCTCTTCGAATCGCGCAAGATGCAGCAGCACCAGCCAGCGTGCCTGGGACAGGCCCAGCCCCGCCAAACGGCGATCCAGCTCGGCACGCCAACCACGGGACATCTGCGCCAACTGCATGCCAAATCGGTGTTGATCGGTTAACGGCATAAAAAACTCTTGTTTTAGACTGAAAATAAAGTTTGGCTAATTATTAGTCAGCTAAGCATGAGCGTTGCCGCTAGGCAAGAGGTGCTATGTACTGATCTGTTACATTGTCGTAAATGGCACGCTAGATTTCGAATTCCGACTGCAACGCGGCCCGCACGCAGTACAAGACCCCCTCCGGCACACGCCCGGTAAACAGCGGCGCAATCTCCGCCACCGGTGGCAATTCGCCCTCTCCGTCAAGAAAAGCGTCCTGGATTTCGCCGAGCAGATCTTCCGGCAAATCAAGGGCCTGCTCCAACGACAACTGCTGCTTGCCAATGGATTCGGCAAGCAGGGTGTAGACGTTCTTCTCCGAGCATTGCAACTGGCCGGCGATCTGGATCGGCGTCATGCCGGCGCGTGCCAGGCTGATCAGTTCGTGGCGTATATCGGCGACTTCCTTCGGCGCTTCGGCCTGGCCGCCGAGCACTTCAAGGAAGGCTTGCCCGTAACGCTCCAGCTTGCGCGCGCCCACGCCGCTGACCCGCGCCATCTCGGCCATACTGGTCGTTGCTCGCGCAACATTTCCAGCAAGGTGGAGTCCGGGAAAATAACGTAGGGCGGCACGCTGTGTTCCTGCGCCAGTTTGCGCCGCAGGGTGCGCAAGGCTTCCCACTGCTCGCGCTCCTCCCCCCGGACGAGCTGGCTGGCCTGGCTGGTGCTGCTCTTGGCGGTGGTCTGCGGCTTGAGGTCGCGGCGCAACTCCAGGCTCACCTCGCCCTTGAGCAACGGCCGGCAACTGTCGTTCAGGCGCAGGCCGCCATACCCTTCGATGTCGATGTCCACCAGACCCCGCGCCACCATCTGCCGGAACAACGATCGCCACTCGCCTTCGGCGCGGGCTTTGCCGACACCGTAGACCGAGAGCTTCTCGTGGCCGAAGCTGCGGACCTTCTCGTTGTCCTTGCCCAGCAGCACGTCCACCAGATGCCCCACGCCATAACGCTGGCCGGTGCGGTAAATCGCCGACAAGCCCTGACGCGCCGGCTCGGTGGCGTCCCAGGTCTGCACGCCGTCAATGCAGTTGTCGCAATGGCCGCAAGGCTCGGGCATGTCTTCATCGAAGTACGCCAGCAAGGTCTGGCGACGGCAACGGGTCTCCTCGCACAGCGACAGCATCGCGTCGAGCTTGTGCTGCTCCAGACGCTTATGACGCTCATCGCCTTCGGAGTTCTGCAGCATCTGCTTGAGCATCACCACGTCTTGCAGGCCGTAGACCATCCACGCATCCGCCGGCAGGCCGTCACGGCCGGCGCGACCGGTTTCCTGGTAATAGGCCTCGAGAGACTTGGGCAGATCCATGTGGGCCACGAAGCGTACGTTGGATTTATCGATGCCCATGCCGAACGCGATGGTGGCCACCATGATCAGGCCTTCTTCGTTGAGAAAGCGCTTCTGGTGCGCCGAGCGCGTCTCGTTGGGCAATCCGGCGTGATACGGCAGCGCCGGGTAGCCTTGTTCGCAGAGGAACGCGGCCACTTCATCAACCTTCTTGCGCGACAGGCAATAGACGATGCCCGCATCGCTGCGCCGTTCGGAGAGGAACGCGAGCAACTGCTTGCGCGGCTGCTCCTTGGGCACGATGCGGTAGAAAATATTCGGCCGGTCAAAGCTCGACAGGAACCGCTCGGCGTTCTGCAGATGCAGGCGTTCGACGATTTCTTCGCGGGTACGCTTGTCGGCGGTGGCGGTCAGGGCGATGCGCGGCACATCGGGAAACAGCTCCGCCAATTGGCCCAGTTGCAGGTATTCGCGACGGAAATCATGCCCCCATTGCGACACGCAGTGGGCTTCGTCGATGGCGAACAAGGCAATTTCCAGGCTTTGCAGGAACGCCAGCATGCGCGCTGCACCAGGCGCTCGGGGGCCAGGTACAGCATCTTCACTTCACCGCGCTTGATCCGCGCCGCCAGGTCGCGCTGCTGCTCGGCGCTGAGTGTGGAGTTCAAGGCTGCCGCGGCGACGCCCAGTTCCTCCAGGGTGGCCACCTGATCGTCCATCAACGCGATGAGCGGCGACACGACCACGGCCAGGCCATTGCGCAACAGCGCCGGCACCTGGAAGCACAACGATTTGCCGCCACCGGTAGGCATCAGGACCAGCGCGTCACCGCCACTGGCCACGCGCTCAATGATCGCACCCTGGCGGCCACGAAAACTGTCGTAGCCGAAGATGTCCTTGAGGACGCGTTGTGCCTGCTCGAGCATGTATAACTCCAAAATAGTGCCGCAATTCCTCTGTACAGGCTGGTCGAAAAAACACGGTTTCAGGAAAAATAATCCGTAAGCGAAGTTTTCTCGGACTGGCGCTTGGCCTGCAAGGGCATCACAAAACGCGGCAGTATACCCGAGCGTCATCCGGCAAAGGGCGCCGCTGACGAATTGCAGCCCGTCTCTAAAACCTGGCAAATCTGCATGGCGGCTGGCCTGGGCGCTCAAGAAGGCCTAGAATTCAGCATCGTTTATTTCCAAGGTAGCCCTTCAATGTCCTTCGCTGAGCAACTAACCCGCCTGCAAGCCTTCCTCGACGCCGATGAGCTGCATGACGAGGCGCTGGACTACGTGGCCGCCCACGGCTACCTGACCGCCCTGTCGATCTGCTCCGAGGTCGTGCCCGACCGCGAATGGATCGACGCGCTGTTCGCCGAAGAGCCTCACTACAACGACGCCGCGCACCGCGAAGAAATCGAATCGACCCTGCTGGCCCTCAAGGCCCACATCGGTCGCCAACTGGCCTCCGACGAGGAATTCGAGCTGCCGTGCGAGCTGGACCTGGGCGAAGACCCGGATGATTCCGACCTGCGCGGCTGGTGCATCGGTTTCATGGAAGGCGTGTTCCTGCGCGAAGCCGCCTGGTTCGAATCCGCCGAGGAAGAAGTCAGCGAGATGCTGTTGCCGATCATGGTCGGCTCTGGCCTGTTCGAAGAAGAAGCGGAGTTCTCCGACATCGCCGCCGACGCCAACCTGATGGATGACATGATCGTACAGATCCCGGAAGCCCTCACCGCCCTGTACCTGCTGTGCAACGCCCCTGACGAAAAACCGGCGATCCTCAAGCCACGTCACCACTGAGTCGCTTGCCCGTGAGACCCATGGGCAATCGCTCACCGCTCCTGCGTTACGGGCTGCTGGCCATTGGCTGGCTCAGCGTAGCGCTGGGGGTGATCGGCATTTTCCTGCCGGTGTTGCCGACCACGCCCTTCCTGCTACTCGCCGCCGCCTGCTTCGCGCGCAGCTCCCCGCGCTTCTACCACTGGCTGGTGGAACACCCGCGCCTGGGGCCGTGGATCCGGGATTACCTGGACGGCAACGGCATCCCGCTCAAGGGCAAGGTCTACGCCATCGGCCTGATGTGGCTGAGCATCGGTTTTTCCTGTTACCTGGTGCCGCTGCCGTGGGCACGGGCCTTCATGCTGACCAGTGCGGTGCTGGTGACGGTCTATATCCTGCGCCAGAAAACCCTGCCACCGCGCTAGGCGCGCCCGCGACATTAAATCCCACGCGACCTTGGTCGACACTGACTAACCCCAGGCATCATGCGAGACTGTCCGACCGGGTCCGCAATGCCCGGGTGTTCCCATGCTCGGAGTTACCATGACGCTGTCCAGCGGGCTGATCGCCGCCGTTGCCCTGGCCTATATGGCCATTATGTTTGCCATCGCCTTCTACGGTGACCGCCGCCGCGCGCCATTGCCGCCGCGCATGCGTGCCTGGGTGTACAGCCTGTCGCTGGCCGTCTACTGCACCAGTTGGACTTTTTTCGGCGCTGTAGGCCAGGCCGCCGAACAGTTGTGGGCTTTTTTACCGATCTACCTGGGACCCGTACTGCTGCTAGTGATGGCGCCCTGGGTGCTGCAGAAGATGATTCTGATCAGCAAGCAGGAAAACATCACCTCCATCGCCGACTTCATCGCCGCGCGCTACGGTAAATCCCAGTCCCTGGCCGTGGTCGTCGCGCTGATCTGCCTGGTGGGCGTACTGCCTTATATTGCCCTGCAGCTCAAAGGGATCGTGTTGGGAGTCAACCTGCTGATCGGCGCTGGCGCCGACACCACGGGAACCCGCGCACAGGACACGGCCTTGATCGTGTCGCTGGTGCTGGCACTGTTCACCATCGTCTTTGGCACGCGCAACCTCGACGCCACGGAGCACCACCGTGGCATGGTACTGGCAATTGCGTTTGAGTCGCTGGTCAAGCTGTTCGCCTTTCTTGCCGTCGGCGCGTTTGTGACCTACGGCTTGTACGACGGTTTCGGTGACCTGTTCAGCCAGGCCATGCTGGCGCCCCGCCTGGAGGAATATTGGAAAGAGACCGTCAACTGGCCATCAATGGTGGTGCAAACCGGCGTGGCCATGATGGCGATCATCTGCCTGCCTCGTCAGTTTCATGTCACGGTCGTGGAGAACATCGACCCCCAGGACCTGCGCCTGGCCAAGTGGGTGTTCCCCGCGTATCTGATTCTTGCCGCATTGTTTGTAATACCGATCGCCTTGGGCGGCAAGATGATGTTGCCAAGCTCGGTACTGCCGGACTCCTACGTGATCAGCCTGCCGATGGCTGAAGCCCATCCGGCCCTGGCGGTGCTGGCGTTCATCGGCGCGCTTCGGCGGCCACCGGCATGGTGATCGTGGCGAGCATTGCCCTATCGACCATGGTGTCCAACGACATGTTGTTGCCCTGGCTGCTGCGTCGTTCCAGCGCCGAGCGCCCGTTCGAAGTGTTCCGCCACTGGATGCTGTCGGTGCGTCGGGTCAGTATCGTGATCATTCTGTTGCTGGCCTACGTGAGCTATCGCTTGCTCGGCTCCACCGCCAGCCTGGCGACGATCGGCCAGATCGCCTTCGCCGCCGTGACCCAACTGGCGCCAGCGATGCTCGGTGCGTTGTATTGGAAACAGGCGAACCGACGCGGTGTGTTCGCCGGGTTGGCGGCGGGCACCTTTCTATGGTTCTACACCCTCGTCCTACCGGTCACGGCGAAAAGCCTGGGTTGGTCCCTCAGCCTTTTCCCAGGGCTGACATGGCTGCATTCCCACCCGTTCGGTTTTTCCGTGACCTCGTTGACCCTCGGCACCGTATTCTCCCTGGCGGGTAACTTCACTCTGTTTGTCTGGGTGTCGATGTTCTCCCGCACGCGGGTGTCCGAGCACTGGCAAGCCGGGCGTTTTATCGGCCAGGAAATCAGCCAGCGCGCCAGCGCCCGCTCCATGCTGTCGGTGCAGATCAGCGACCTGCTCAGCCTGGCCGCGCGTTTTGTCGGCGAAGAACGCGCCCAGCAGAGCTTTATCCGCTTCGCCTATCGCCAGGGCAAAGGCTTCAACCCCAACCAGAATGCCGACAACGAGTGGATCGCCCACACCGAACGCTTGCTGGCCGGTGTACTTGGCGCATCGTCGACCCGGGCCGTGGTGAAAGCCGCCATCGAAGGACGGGAAATGCAGCTGGAGGACGTCGTACGCATCGCCGACGAAGCGTCGGAAGTGCTCCAGTTCAATCGCGCATTATTGCAAGGCGCCATCGAGAACATCACCCAGGGCATCAGCGTGGTCGACCAGTCGCTCAAACTGGTGGCCTGGAACCGGCGCTACCTGGAGCTGTTCAACTACCCGGACGGGCTGATCAGCGTAGGCCGGCCGATTGCCGACATTATCCGCTACAACGCCGAACGCGGGCTGTGCGGGCCGGGCGAGGCCGAGGTGCACGTGGCACGACGGCTGCATTGGATGCGCCAGGGCCGTGCGCACACCTCCGAACGTTTGTTCCCCAATGGACGGGTGATCGAGCTGATCGGCAACCCGATGCCCGGCGGCGGTTTCGTCATGAGCTTCACCGACATTACCGCGTTCCGCGAAGCCGAGAAGGCGCTTACCGAAGCCAACGAAGGCCTGGAACAACGGGTCACCGAGCGCACCCATGAACTGTCGCAGCTCAACGTGGCACTCACCGATGCCAAGGGCGTGGCCGAGTCCGCCAACCAGTCGAAAACGCGCTTCCTGGCGGCGGTCAGCCATGACTTGATGCAGCCGCTGAATGCCGCGCGCCTGTTCTCCGCCGCCCTCTCCCATCAGAACGATGGCCTGTCCGGCGAAGCCCGGCAACTGGTGCAGCACTTGGACAGTTCGCTGCGCTCCGCCGAAGATTTGATCAGCGATTTACTGGATATTTCGCGCCTGGAAAACGGCAAGATCAATCCACAGCGCCAGCCGTTTATGCTTAACGAACTGTTCGACACCCTGGGCGCGGAGTTCAAGGCGCTGGCCCAGGAGCAAGGTCTGCGCTTCCGTTTGCGCGGCAGCCGGCTGCGTATCGACAGCGACATCAAGTTGCTACGGCGAATCCTGCAGAATTTTCTCACCAACGCCTTCCGTTACGCCGACGGTCCGGTACTGCTGGGCGTACGCCGACGCAAGGGCGAACTGTGCCTGGAAGTGTGGGACCGCGGCCCGGGTATCCCGCTGGATAAACAAAGGGTGATCTTCGAAGAGTTCAAGCGCCTGGACAGCCACCAGACCCGTGCGGAGAAAGGCCTGGGGCTTGGCCTGGCAATCGCCGATGGCCTGTGTCGCGTGCTGGACCACCGCTTGAGCGTACGCTCATGGCCGGGCAAGGGCAGTGTATTCAGCGTGCGCGTGCCGCTGGCGCACAACCAGGCCAGCCCGGCGCTCACGCCCCCTCAGGACAGCGGCTTTCCGTTGAGCGGCGCACAGGTGCTGTGCGTGGATAACGAAGAGAGCATCCTGATCGGCATGCGCAGCCTGTTGACGCGCTGGGGCTGTGAAGTATGGACCGCCACCGATCAGGCGCAATGCGCGGCGCTGTTGGCCGAAG
>JAFHKH010000477.1 GCA_016937595.1 Pseudomonas cedrina subsp. fulgida
CTGACCATCGTGCTGATCACCCATGAAATGGACGTGATCCGACGCGTCTGCGACCAGGTCGCGGTGATGGACGCCGGTGTGATCGTCGAGCAGGGCTCGGTGGCCGAGGTGTTCCTGCACCCCAAGCACCCGACCACCAAACGCTTCGTACAAGAAGCCGAGCAGGTCGATGAGGGCGAGCAACGCGATGACTTCGCCCACGTCCCAGGCCGTATCGTGCGCCTGACGTTCCAAGGCGAAGCGACCTACGCGCCATTGCTGGGTACCGTCGCCCGAGAAACGGGGGTGGACTACAGCATCCTCGCCGGTCGTATCGACCGCATCAAAGACATCCCCTATGGGCAACTGACCCTCGCCGTCACCGGTGGCGACATGGAAGCAGCCTTCGCGCGCTTCACCGCCGCTGACGTCCACATGGAGGTGCTGCGCTAATGGAAGTCCTGTTGAGTTTCTTCGCCACTATCGACTGGTCCGAAATCTGGCTCGCCACCGGCGACACCCTGATCATGCTGTTCGGCTCGCTGTTCTTCACCGTGCTGCTGGGCCTGCCGCTGGGCGTGCTGTTGTTCCTGACCAGCCCGCGCCAACTGTTCGAACAGAAGGGCCTGTACGCGCTGCTGTCGCTGATCGTGAACATCCTGCGTTCACTGCCGTTCATTATCCTGTTGATCGTGATGATCCCGTTCACGGTGTTGATCACCGGCACTTCGCTGGGCGTGGCGGGGGCGATTCCGCCACTGGTCGTCGGTGCGACGCCGTTCTTCGCGCGCCTGGTGGAGACCGCTCTTCGCGAGGTGGACCGCGGCATCATCGAGGCGACCCAATCCATGGGGGCCAGCACGCGTCAGATCATCATCAATGCTTTGCTGCCCGAAGCCCGTCCGGGCATTTTCGCGGCGATTACGGTGACGGCGATTACACTGGTGTCCTACACGGCCATGGCTGGTGTGGTGGGTGCCGGCGGCCTGGGTGATCTGGCGATTCGTTTCGGTTACCAGCGCTTCCAGACCGATGTGATGGTGGTCACCGTGGTGATGCTGTTGATCCTGGTGCAAATTCTGCAGACCGTCGGCGACAAGCTGGTGGTGCATTTTTCTCGAAAATAACGGCCATTGCCGGCCAAGGTCGGCACATGCCCGAACAAGGAGCTTGTTGGATGAAAAAACTACTGGTTGCTTTCGCCGCCGTTGCCGCGTTCTCCGCCCACGCCGAGACCCTTACCGTCGCCGCTTCGCCGGTGCCTCACGCGGAAATTCTCGAGTTCGTGAAACCCGCTCTCGCGAAAGAAGGTGTGGAGCTGCAAGTCAAAGTCTTCACTGACTACGTGCAGCCCAACGTACAAGTGGCTGAGAAACGCCTGGACGCCAACTTCTTCCAGCACCAGCCGTACCTGGATGAGTTCAACAAAGCCAAGGGCACGCACCTGGTGAGCGTCGGCGCCGTGCACCTGGAGCCTCTGGGCGCCTACTCCAGCAAGTACAAGAAGCTGGACGAACTGCCAAGCGGCGCCAACGTGGTCATCCCGAACGACGCCACCAACGGCGGCCGCGCACTGTTGCTGCTGGCCAAGAACGGCCTGATCACCCTGAAGGACCCGACTGACATCCTGTCGACCCTCAAGGACATCACCGCCAACCCGAAAAACCTGAAGTTCCGCGAACTGGAAGCCGCCACCCTGCCGCGCGTGCTGACCCAGGTCGACCTGGCGCTGATCAACACCAACTACGCGCTGGAAGCCAAGCTGGACCCGTCCAAGGATGCCTTGGTGATCGAAGGCAACGACTCGCCTTACGTCAACATCCTGGTCACCCGCGAAGACAACAAGGATTCGGATGCAGTGAAGAAGCTGGTTGCAGCGCTGCACTCGCCTGAAGTGAAAGCCTTCATCCTCGAGAAGTACAAAGGCGCGATTTTGCCGGCGTTCTGATCCAACTGATCAAAAGCGGACGCAGAGCGTCCAGGGCGGCATTCCCACGCGGAGCGTAGGAACGATCATCATCTCCAGATGAATGGAGATCAAAATGTGGGAGCGGGCTTGCTCGCGAATGCAGGGTGTCAGTCGCCGAAGATATCGACT
>JAFHKH010000478.1 GCA_016937595.1 Pseudomonas cedrina subsp. fulgida
AATTGCATCCTGGGCGGCGGGCGCGGCTTTGCCCTCGGCCCGCAACAGGCACGACCGGGGCAGGCCGCGGTGCTGGAGATCCTGCGCAACGCCGCTGAACTGTATCCGTTTCTCCACGGTGCCCAGGCGATCCGCACCTGGAGCGGCACCGAAGGCTACCTGCCCGATCATGAACCGGTGATCGGCCCCAGCAGCACCCAACCTGGCCTGCTCCACGGTTTCGGCTTTGCCGGCGCCGGGTTCCAGCTCGGTCCCGCCGTCGGTGAAGCCCTGGCAGAGATTGTCTGCGAAGGGGCCAGCCGCCAACCCATCGACGCCTTTTCCATCCGTCGTTTCCAAGCCTGAGAGGAAAACCACCCATGAACCCACGTATCGCGCTGTCCTGCTTGTCCCTGGCCTTGCTCGCCTCCACCGCCCATGCGCGCCGACGCTGTACCTGGGCATGAACGGCGGCACCATGGAACGGGTGTACGCCGACAAGGTATTGCCCGCGTTCGAAAAGGCCAATAACGTCAAGGTGGTGATCGTGCCCGGCACCTCGTCGGACATCCTCGCCAAGGTCCAGGCCAACAAAGACAACCCACAGATGCACGTGATGTTCCTCGACGACGGCATCATGTACCGCGCCATCTCCATGGGCCTGTGCGAGAAACTGGCGCCAAGCCCGACCCTGGAACAGATCCCGGCCAAGGCAAGAATCAAGGACGAAGCGGTGGCCGTGACCCTCGGTGTCACAGGCCTTGGCTACAACGCCAAGATGTTCAAGGAAAAAGGCTGGGCCGCGCCCACCTCGTGGATGGACCTGGCCGACCCGCGCTTCAAGGACAAAGTGGTGTTCCAGTCCCTGGCGTCGTCCACCTTCGGCCTGCACGGTTTCCTGATGTTCAACCGCATCCAGGGCGGCAGCGAGACCAACGTGGAGCCGGGCTTCAAGGCGTGGCCAAAAACCGTCGGCCCCAACGTGCTGGAATACATCGCCAGCTCGGCGAAGATCTCCGAGATGGTGCAAACCGACGAAGCCGCGATCTTCCCGCTGACGCCCACTCAAGTCACCACCCAGAAACTGCTTGGCGTGCCCATGGAATATGCGCAACCCAAGGAAGGCGCGGTGGTGCTGAACGTGGCCGAATGCGTGATCGCACGCAATGATCAGCCGGAACTGGCGCAGAAGCTCGCGGCCTTCCTGCTCAGCGCCGAAGCCCAGGCACCCGCGCTGGAAGAAGGCGACCAGATCCCGTCAAACCCGACCACGCCCACCACCGACAAGACCCGCGCGCGGGTCGAAGCGATGCAGGGTTACTTGCAGACGGCGATTTCCATTGATTGGGACCAGGTCAACCAGGCGCGTCCGGAGTGGAATGCGCGGTGGAGTCGGTCGATCGAGCGTTAATCACAAAGGAACAAAAGGCAGCGCGCGTTTGTGCGCTGTCTTGCTGTACGCCGCCTCAATGATCGCCCTCACCCGCTCGCTGACCGGCTGGCCCATCAGGTACGCATCAATTTCCTCATAAGTGCAGCCGTACGCCAGCTCATCCGCTTTCCCCGGTGCCAGCTCTTCCAGGTCGGCGGTGGGCAGCTTGCCGACCAGGTTGGCCGGTGCACCGAGGCTTGCGCCCAGCAGGCGCACCTGGGTTTTGGTCAGGCCCGAGAGGGGTGCCAGATCGCAGGCGCCATCACCGAATTTGGTAAAGAAGCCCATCAACGCTTCGGCGCCATGATCGGTACCGACCACCAGGCCGTTGTGCAAATTGGCCACGGCGTACTGCGCGATCATCCGCGTGCGCGCCTTGACGTTGCCCTTGATGAAATCCACGCGCTCGGCGCTGACGTCCGACACAGCGAGGCTGGACATCAGGCCGTCGACGCCCGCGGCAATGTTCAACGTCTCGATCTGGTCAGGGCGGATAAAGTCCAGGGAGGCGGTCGCATCGTGCTCGTCCGCCTGGCTCTTGTACGGCAGGCGCATGGCAATAAAACGCGCGGGATAATCGTGCTCGCGCAATTGCTCCACCGCCAACTGGCACAGGCGCCCGGCCACCAACGAGTCGACCCCGCCGCTGATGCCCAGCACCAGGGCCTTGCAGCCGGACTGACGCAGGGTGTCCTTGATAAAATCGACGCGGCGCTGGATTTCCTGGGGCTCGCCACCTTTCACCAGCGAGCGGTCGATATTCAATTCCTGGGCGATACGGTCCTGGGTTTGCATGTCATACCTCCACACTGCCAACGTTGAACACTTGTGCTGCGTACTGCAAGAACGAGGGGTCTTCGCAGACGTTCTTGATCGGATCATCCGAAAATTTCACCACCGGCTCGCCGTGCACCCTGACCAGCTTCATCACGATGCTCAGCGGTTCGACGCCCTCTACGTCACAGGCCAGGCTGGTGCCCATGCCAAAGCCGAACCGGGCCTTGCCCCGGATATGACGCAGGATCGGCAAACATTTTTCAAAGTTCAGGCCGTCGGAGAACATAAGGTCTTTGGTCATGGGGTCGATGCCGAGTTCCTTGTATCTAGCCAGGACTTTATCGGCCCAGACGATCGGATCACCGGAGTCCTGGCGCAGGCCGTCGTACAGCTTGGCGAAGTACAGGTCGAAATCCTTGAGGAAAAAGTCGGTGCTGATGCAGTCGGTCAGGGCCATCCCCAGGCGGCCACGGTACTCATGCACCCAGTTTTCCAGGGCGGCATTCTGGCTTTCGCGCAGACGGCCCAGTTGCTGGTGCACCATCAGCCATTGGTGGGCCATGGTGCCGATCAGCGGCAGGTCGAATTCATAGGCCAGGTGTGCGTTGCTGGTGCCGAGGAACTGGCCGGGGAAGTCGCGGCGCATGATATCCACCACTTCGCGCTGGGCCTTGAACGACAGGCGCCGCCGCGTG
>JAFHKH010000479.1 GCA_016937595.1 Pseudomonas cedrina subsp. fulgida
CGCAGTGTCAGTCGATACAGGCATGACTGATACAGCGTATTCGCGAGCAAGCCCGCTCCCACAGGGGGGATCTAAGCGCTCAGGAAGACTCAGTTGTTATCGATATCCACATGCCGCGTTTCTTTGAGGCAGATCATCCCCACCACCAGGCTCACCCCGGTTACCACCACCGGGTACCACAGGCCGTAGAAGATATCGCCGGTATACACCACCAAGGCAAAGGACACGGTCGGCAGGAACCCGCCAAACCAGCCGTTACCGATGTGGTAGGGCAGGGACATCGAGGTGTAGCGGATACGCGTCGGGAACAGCTCCACCATCAGCGCCGCCAATGGGCCGTAGCACATGGCGGCGATCAGGATCAGCGCCACGATCAGTACCACCACCATGACCTTGTTGACCTGGGCCATGTCCGCCGAAGACGGGTAGCCGGCCAGGGTCACGGCGCCACGCAGGGCTTTCTCGTCGAAACCGTCAATGCGCACGTCACCGACACTCACTTGCACCGGGCTGCCGGCAGGTGCCGCGGCGCTGCTATAGGGCAGGCCTTGCTTGACCAGAAAGGTCTTGACCTTGTCGCAGGGGCTGTCAAAACGCGCCTTGCCCACCGGGTCGAACTGGAAGGTGCAGGTAGCCGGGTCGGCAAGCACGGTGATCGGTGCCTGGCGGCTGGCCTGGTCCATGGCCGGGTTGGTGTAGTGCGCCAGGCTCTTGAAGATCGGGAAGTACAGCACCGTCGCCAGCAGCAGGCCGAGCATCAACACCGGCTTGCGGCCCACCTTGTCCGACAGCCAGCCGAAGAAGATGAAGAACGGCGCGCCGATGACCACGCTGATGATCAACAGCATATTGGCCAACGCCGGGTCCATTTTCAGGAATTGAGTGAGGAAGAACAGCACGTAGAACTGCGCCGCATAAAAGGTCACCGCTTGCCCGCCGTTGATGCTGAACAGCGCAATCAGTACGACCTTGAGGTTTTCCCATTTACCGAACGACTCGCGGATCGGCGCCTTGCTGGCCTTGCCTTCCTCTTTCATCTTCAGGAACGCCGGCGACTCGTGCAGGCTCAGGCGTATCCAGGTGGAGATACCCAGCAGCACGATGGAAAACAGGAACGGAATGCGCCAGCCCCACACCTCGAACTGGTCACCGGTGAAGTAACGGCAGGCCAGCACCACCAGCAACGACAGCAGCAGGCCGATGGTCGCGGTGGATTGAATCCAACTGGTGTGAAGGCCACGCTTGCCGGCCGGCGCATGCTCGGCCACATAGGTGGCCGCGCCGCCGTATTCGCCGCCCAGCGCAAGACCTTGGAGCATGCGCAGTACGATCAGGATGATCGGCGCCGCGATGCCGATACTGGCGTAGGTGGGCAATAGCCCGACGCAGAAGGTCGCAACGCCCATCAGAATGATGGTGACCAGGAAAGTGTATTTGCGTCCGATCATGTCGCCCAATCGGCCAAACACCAGGGCACCGAACGGCCGCACGACAAAGCCGGCCGCGAAGGCCATCAAGGCGAAGATGAACGCCGTGGTGTCGTTGACGCCGGCAAAGAACTGCTTGCTGATCACCGCCGCCAGGGCGCCGTAGAGGAAAAAGTCATACCACTCGAACACCGTCCCGAGGGATGAGGCGAAGATGACTTTCTTGGAGTCGTTGTGGGTGCCGGCGGTGTTGACCGCCGAGCCCAGGGGTTGAGCATGTTCTGACATCGGGTAGCCCTCACAGTGATTATTTATTGTTGTTCCACTGTCGCGCCGGGTTCGGCGCCGCTATTTCTACGTCTCCTTGTAGCAGCGAGGCGGGCGGCTGGCCCTTGCTCGCGAAAAAAAGAGCTGCGCGTTAAACCGGGAGCGCATCGTTGACGTTTTTCGCGAGCAAGCTCGCGCCTACCGGGGGTGGCGAAAGGATCAGCTGCGCGGCCTTTTCCGCGATCATCAGCGTCGGTGAACAGGTATTGCCGGAGGTGATCCGCGGCATGATCGACGCATCGGCAATGCGCAAGCCAGGCACGCCATGCACGCACAGTTGGGCGTCGACCACCGCGTCTTTGTCACTGCCCATGCGACAGGTGCCGACCGGATGGAAGATCGTCGTACCGATGCGTGCGGCGGCTTCATGCAATTCGTCTTCGGTTTGCAGCGAATCGCCCGGCAAGTATTCAACGGGTTTGAACTGGCTCAGGGCCGGTGCGGCGACGATGCGGCGCGTCAGGCGGATGGCATCGGCGGCCACTCGCAGATCTTCCGGATGGCTGAGGTAGTTCGGCCGGATCAATGGCGCATCCGCCGGGTTGGCCGAGCGAATGTCGATACGCCCGCGGCTTTGCGGGCGCAGGTCGCAGACCGAGGCAGTAAACGCCGGGAATGCATGCAGCGGTTCGCCAAAACGCTCGAGCGACAGTGGCTGCACATGGTATTCAAGGTTGGCCGATGCCTGTTCCGGACCCGAACGGGCAAACGCGCCGAGCTGGCTGGGCGCCATCGACAGCGGGCCGCTGCGGTCATACAGGTAGCGCAGGCCCATGCCCATCTTGCCCCACAGGGTGCCGGCGATCTGGTTGAGGGTGCGCGCGTTTTCCAGCTTGTAGATCAGGCGCAGTTGCAGGTGGTCCTGCAGGTTGCCGCCGACGCCCGGCAGTTCGTGCAGCACGTCGATGCCCAATGGCTTGAGCACACTGGAAGGGCCGATGCCCGAGCGCTGCAAAATCCCCGGCGAACCCACGGCACCGGCGCACAATATGATTTCCTTGCGTGCCTTCCAGCTCAGTTGCTGGCCATGCTGGCGCGCGACTACGTGCGAGGCGCGGCCGTTTTCCAGCAGCACGCGGTCCACTTCCACGTCGGTCAGCACCGTCAGGTTGGGGCGTTGGCGGACCGGTTTGAGAAATGCCTTGGCCGCATTCCAGCGCACGCCGGCCTTCTGGTTGACCTGGAAGTAACCGCAGCCTTCGTTGTCGCCCTGGTTGAAGTCGTTGATGGGGGCGATGCCGCTCTGCGCCGCCGCATCACGGAACGCGTCGAGGATCGGCCAGTGCAAGCGTTGTTGCTCGACCCGCCATTCACCGCCGTCGCTATGGAATTCAGAGCCGCCGGCAAAATGGTTTTCGCTGTGCTTGAACAGGGGGAGCACGTTTTTCCACGCCCAGCCGGGGTTGCCTTCGGCCGCCCAGCCGTCGTAATCCTGGGCCTGGCCGCGCATGTAGATCATGCCGTTGATGGACGAGCAGCCACCGAGCACCTTGCCTCTTGGATAACTCAGCGCACGGCCTTGCAGGCCTTCCTGGGCTTCGGTCTTGAAGCACCAGTCGGTGCGCGGGTTACCGATGCAGAACAGGTAGCCGACGGGGATATGGATCCAGGGGTAATTGTCGCGGCCGCCGGCTTCGAGCAGCAACACGCGGTGAGCGGGGTTGGCGGACAATCGATTAGCCAGCAGGCAGCCCGCCGGGCCGGCGCCTACCACGATGTAATCGTATTCAGCAGTTGCAATGGGCATCTGAGGGCTCGCTTGTTTTTCTTATTGGCCCCATCCTAGTTGTTAGTTTTCGTCTTAAAAATGTTAGTTTTTACCCAGCTGCTGTGCGTTTTTAAACAGCCTGGGCCCAGGCCACGCAAGGGAGGCATCATGTTCGACTGGAACGACCTGCGGTATTTTCTCGAGTTGCAGCGCAGCGGCCGCCTGCTCACCGCCGCGCAACGCCTGAAAACTACCCACGCCACCGTCGCCCGGCATATCGAGGCCATCGAGAAAAGCCTCGGCACCGCACTGTTTGTCCAGCATGCCCAAGGCTATGAACTGACGCCTGCCGGCGAAGCCCTGCTCAAGCACGCCGAAGCCATGGAAAACGTCGCCTTGCTGGCCGAAGACGAACTGACCCACAGCGCCGCGCCCTTGGGCAAGATTCGCCTGGGCGTGGCCGAAGGGCTGGGCGTGATGTTCCTGGCCGGACGCATGGGCGGGCTGTTCGAACGCTACCCCGGACTGGAAGTGGAACTGGTGGCCGTGCCGCGCTTTGTCAGCATCCTCAACCGCGAAGCGGAAATCAGCATCCACCTTGAACGGCCAAGCGTCGATCAACTGGTCACGCGCAAGCTCACCGATTACCGCCTGGCCCTCTACGCCAGCCGTGCCTACCTGGATCGCCACCCACCGATTGAAAGACGCGAAGACCTCGCCGCGCACGCCTGGATCGATTACGTGGACGACCTGCTGTTCAGCCAGGAACTCAAATTCCTCAGCAGTTTCTGCCGCAACCCCAGGGTGGTGTTCCACAGCACCAGCGTGATCGCCCAGCACCAGGCGGCACGTTCCGGGTTGGGGATTGCGGTGTTGCCCTGCTTCATGGCAGCGGGCGACCCCACTCTGGTGCCGTTGCTGCCGGGGGAGGGGATTCAGCGCAGTTACTGGATCAGCTCGCGCCGCGAGTTGCACAAATCGGTGCGGCTGCGGGTGTTGTGGGATTACGTGGTGGAATTGTGCGCGCGGGAGCAAAACCTGTTGCTCGGTGAGTGAAACCAGTGAATACGCTGTTGTGGCGAGCGGGCTTGTCCCAATGCAGGTCAGTTAAGCGAACGCA
>JAFHKH010000048.1 GCA_016937595.1 Pseudomonas cedrina subsp. fulgida
AGCAAGCCCGCTCCCACACCGATCGCGCTACGGCATTACGGGCGGTAGATACTTCAACGTCGTCCCCAACGCCCACAGCAGGAACAACACCAGCGGCGTATGCACCAGTAACTGCACGAAGGAAAACCCGATCAAGTCCCGCGCCTTCAACCCCAATACGCCCAGCAACGGCAGCATATAAAACGGGTTGATCAGGTTCGGCAGCGCCTCGGCGGCGTTGTAGATCTGCACCGCCCAGCCCAGGTGGTATTGCAGGTCATTGGCGACTTGCATCACATAGGGCGCTTCGATGATCCATTTGCCGCCGCCCGATGGAATAAAGAAGCCCAGCACCGCCGAGTACACGCCCATCAGCAGCGCATAGGTGTCGTGGGAAGCAATGGAGGTGAAAAAGGTCGAGATGTGGTGCGCCAGGGTCTGGCCGTCACCGCCTTTTACCACGGTCATCAGCGCAGCGATCGACCCGTAGAGCGGAAACTGGATCAGCACGCCAGTGGTGGTTGGCACCGCTCGGGCGACGGCGTCCAGGAAGCTGCGCGGGCGCCAGTGCAGCAGGGCACCGACCATGATGAACAGGAAGTTATAGGTGTTCAGGCCCGAGATCGCGCTGATCGCCGGCTTGGTCGAGAACTCATGAAACAGCCAACCGGCCGCCAGGCAAGCCAGCAGGATGGTCAGCAGCGGGCTGTGTTCCAGCCATTCGCCCGGGCGGGTCGGTGCTTGTATCTTGGGCAGGTTGAACGCCGGATCGACCCCACAGGCCTTGGCATCGCGCGCGCTGTTCGGGCCGGGCGCGGTGGCGTAGGCGATGATCAGCGACACCACGATCAGCGCCAGCAACAGCACGCCGGATTGCCACAAAAAAATGGTCTCAGTGAACGGGATCACACCCGTGATCGACAGGATCGACGGCGGCAGGCTGGCGGGGTTGGCCTGTAACTGCGCGGCCGACGACGACAGCCCCAATGCCCACACCGCACCCAGCCCCAGATACGCCGCGGCACCGGCAGCGCGGTAATCCATGCGCAAATCAGTACGACGCGCCAGCGCCCGCACCAGCAAACCGCCGAACACCAGGGACAGGCCCCAGTTCAGCAAGGACGCGACCATGGAGATCAACGCCACCCAGGCCACGGCCGAGCGGCCGTTCTTCGGGATGCGCGCCAGGCGATCAATCAGCTTTACCGCTGGCGGCGAGCTGGCGACCACATAACCACCGATCACCACAAACGCCATCTGCATGGTGAAGGGGATCAGGCTCCAGAACCCGTCGCCAAAGGCCTTGGCCGCCTCGGACGGTGCGGCGCCCATGCCCAGGGTCGCCACGGCGACAATGATCACGGCGAGGGCGGCAAACACCCAGGAGTCTGGAAACCAGCGCTCGGCGAAGTTGGAACAGCGCAGGGCAAATCGGGCATAGCGGCTTTCTTCGATAGCATCGGCCACGAGTCTTTCCTCTTGTCTTTATTATGGTGTTGGCAGTTTCACGGCATATTCCGCTACCGCCGTGGATAGGGGAATGCAGTTATCTTCATCGATCCATGAGGAAAACAAATATATCTGTCGTGATTGCCATCATTGGGCTCAGCTCATAACCTGCACGCCATTTTGTCTGTCTGCCGAGCCTTCACATGACTGCCACCCTTTCCCCACAGGCGCAGCGTTTTTCCCGCTCCGACTACAAAACCCTGGGGCTGGCGGCCCTGGGCGGTGCCCTGGAAATCTACGACTTCATTATCTTCGTGTTTTTCGCGCTGACCTTGAGCCAGCTGTTCTTCCCGCCGGAAATGCCCGAGTGGCTACGCCTGCTGCAAAGCTTCGGCATCTTCGTCACCGGCTACCTGGCGCGTCCGCTGGGCGGTATCCTGATGGCGCATTTTGCCGATCACCTGGGACGCAAGCGTGTGTTCAGCTTGAGCATCTTGATGATGGCCTTGCCTTGCCTGCTGATCGGGATCATGCCCACCTACGCGCACATCGGCTATTTCGCGCCACTGATTCTGCTGGCGCTGCGCGTGCTGCAAGGCGCGGCAGTGGGTGGGGAGGTGCCCAGCGCCTGGACCTTCGTTGCCGAACACGCGCCTGCCCGTCATCGCGGTTATGCCCTGGGTTTCCTGCAAGCCGGCCTGACGTTCGGCTACCTGCTCGGCGCACTCACTGCCACCTTGCTGGCGCAGGTCTTCACCCCGGCCGAAATCCTCGACTACGCCTGGCGCTTTCCCTTCCTGCTGGGCGGCGTGTTTGGCGTGATCGGGGTGTGGCTGCGGCGCTGGCTCAACGAAACCCCGGTGTTCCTCGACATGCAGGCGCGCCGTCAAGCCGCTGCTGAACTGCCGTTGCGCACCGTATTGCGTGACCACCGCGCCGTGTTGCTGCCGGCGATGATCCTCACCTGTGTACTCACCTCGGCCGTGGTGGTGCTGGTCGTCATCACCCCCACCATGATGCAGAAAACCTTCGGCATGAGTCCCAGCCACACGTTCGCCCTGAGCGCCTTGGGCATCGTGTTCCTGAATATCGGCTGCGTGCTCGCTGGGTTGCTGGTCGACCGCATCGGCGCTTGGCGCGCGGTACTTGTATACAGCGTGTTACTGCCGATGGGGATTGCGGTTCTGTACGCCAGCCTTATCAGCGGCGGCGTATGGCTGGGCGCGGCGTATGCCTTGGCGGGGCTCGGTTGCGGGGTGGTGGGCGCGGTGCCGTCGGTGATGGTCGGGTTGTTTCCAGCGCAGGTGCGGGTGTCGGGGATCTCCTTCACCTACAACATCGCCTACGCGCTGTGGGCGAGTACCACGCCGTTATTGTTGATTGCGTTGATGCCGACCAGCCCGTGGGTCTGCGTGATTTATTGCGCGGTGATGGGGGCGGTGGGGGTGGTGAGTGTGGCGTTGTTTGGCAAGCGCCACACGTTGTCCGCCTGAGCTTCAGGTCAAGAAATGCCAGAGCAGCAGCGTACCGATCAAGCCAACCACGGACACAATCGTTTGCAACACCGACCACACCCAAATCGTCTGTTTGAGCTGCAAGCCAAAATACTCTCGCACCATCCAGAACCCCGCATCGTTGACGTGGCAAAAGAACACCGAGCCGGCCCCGATCGCCAACGCCACCAACGAGCTTTGCGTCGCCGCCAACCCCGCCATCATCGGTGCGAGGATACCGGCCGTGGTGGTGGTTGCGACAGTGGCCGAGCCGGTGGCCTGGCGCAACGCCACGGCGATCAGCCACGCCAGTAGCAGGTAGGGCATGTGCGCGCCTTCGGCGACCTTGCTGATGGTCTGGCTTACCCCTGCGTCCAGCAGGGTTTGCTTGAGGCCACCGCCGGCGCCGATGGTCAGCAGCAACACGGCGATGGGCGCGAGGGCCTTGCGCAGGGTGTTGCCGACTTCGGCGCGCGGCATGCCGGCGGCCCAGCCCAGGCAGATCACCGCGGCGATCACGGCCAGGCCGAGGGCGATCAACGGTTCACCGAGGAATTTCAGGGTCAGCCCGACGGTGCTTTCGGCCGGCAGTGCGACCTTGGCCAAGGTGCTGCCCAGCATCAGAATCACCGGCAACAGAATGATCAGCAACGACACGCCAAAGCTTGGCTGGCGCGTGCCTTGGGCGGTGCGCTGAACAGCGCGCCGATGTCCGCCGGCTCAGCCACATGCAGGCGCCTGGACAACCAGTTGCCGTAGAGCGGCCCGGCCAGAATCACCGCCGGTACTGCCAGGCAAAAGCCCAGCAACATGGTCAGGCCCAGGTCGGCGTGCAACGCGCCCACCGCAATCAGCGGTCCTGGATGTGGCGGCATCAGGGCGTGCAGAGTGGTCATGCCCGCCAGCGCCGGAATGGCGATTTTCAGCAGTGGCTGGTTCGACCGTTTGGCCATCACAAAGATGATCGGCACCATCATGACCAGGCCCACTTCGAAGAACAACGGCAGACCGATCACCATAGCCACCAGCGCCATCACCCAAGGCAACGATTTGCCCTTGCCCAGCCCGAGCAAGGTTGTGGCAATGCGGTCGGCGGCCCCCGATTCGGCCATCAGCGCGCCGAGCATCGAGCCCAGGGCAATGATGATCCCGGCCTCACCCAAGATTGCGCCTGCGCCCTTGCTGAAGGCCTTGGCCACCTCTTCCGGCGGCAGGCCCGCGCCGACACCGGCAATGAACGTGCCGATCAGGATCGACAGGAACGGTGGCAGTTTGGTCGCGCTGATCAACACAATGATGCTGACGATGGCCAGCAGTACGCAGAACATGAGGCGGGTGTCGTGGACCATCCACGCGGCAGTCGATAACGCCAAGACGGGACTCCTTATCGAATAGATTGGGAAAACTGTTTCTTTATGTTTCCCGTTCGAAAAGCATAACCGATAACGCCGCGCCAGAATGATCTTCATTGCGGTGATCGAGTCCAACCTTGGAAGCGACATCAATCAAACTGTGGGAGCTGCTGCCTGCGATGATTGCATGTGAGATTGAAGACTTCAGCGCCCGAGCATCTTCACCCAACGCGACGGCGGCATGCCGTAGGTGCTGCGAAATTGCCGGGTCATATGGCTCTGGTCGGTGAAACCGGCAGTCAACGCAGCGTCCACCAGCGATTGACCCTGGGTCAGCAGGCTGCGCACCAGGTCCAGCCGGCGCATGGTCAGGTAGCGATAGGGACTGGTGCCGAACAGCACGCGAAAATCCCGTGACAGGGCCCAGCGGTCGCGACCGGCGTGGTCGGCCATTTCATCCAATGTGATGCTGCGGCCCAGGGCACTGTGGATAAATTCCCGGGCGCGCTCGGCGGCGACATAGTCGAAGGTCTTGCGGCTGACGACGCCGCCCGAAACGTTGTTCAGCGCGTGGGCCAGGTCGAACAGTGCGTCCTGCTCCTGCAACGGGTCGAGGGGGTTGTCCAGGTTTTGCAGCAGCACTTCGCTGGCGCGGAACAACCGGGGGTCAGTGGACAGGCCATTGGGAATAAACGGCAGCGGCTTGCCGCCAAGGATCTGCTGGATCAGCGACGGCTCGACGTAAATCATCCGGTATTTGAAGCCCTCGTCACTCCCGGCGTGGCCGTCATGGGTCTCATCGGGGTGCAGCACCATAGTGGTGCCGGGCAGGCTATGGATCATGCTGCCGCGATAATGAAAACTCTGCACGCCCGCCAACGTGCGACCGATGGCGTAGGTGTCATGTCGGTGCGGGTCGAAGGCGAAGCCGGCGAAGTACGCCTCGATACGGTCCAGGCCACTGGCATGCGGGGCGCGGTGCAGCCAGTCGAGGGTGGCGGTGGGTTTGCCCATGGTGGCTTGTCACAAAAAGTAAGATGGAAACACGTTAGCCCAGTCTGCCGCCCTTGTCTGCTGGGGTCTTGTACGATTGTGCAGGGCGGGTGCGAGGCCTATGATCGCCGTTCGTGCCGAGTGCTGATGGAGCTGCCGCCCATGGACTTTTTCAACCCCGCCTACGTGGCGCCCCTGGTTTCGCTGGCCTTGCTATGGACGGTGGCGGTGGTGACGCCCGGTCCCAACTTTTTCAACACGGCGCAATTGGCCGCGAGCTGTTCGCGCCGCCATGGCGTGGTGGCGTCGGCGGGTGTGGCCACCGGTACGGTCATGTGGGGGCTGGCGGGCGGCCTGGGCATCAAGTCGCTGTTTACCGCGGCACCGATGTTGTACCTGGCGTTCAAAATCATCGGCGGCTGCTACCTGATTTACCTCGGGCTGAAACTGTTCAAGCGTTCGGCGCCGGCCATGGGCCAGAGTGTGCTGCCGGACGAAGCCCGGCGCTCGCTGTTTTCCGCCTGGCGCCTGGGCTTGCTGGGTAATCTGTCCAATCCCAAGGCAGCCTTGTTTGTTGCCACTATCTTCGCCTCCACCATGCCGCCTTCGCCGTCACCCATGCTGTTGACCCTGGCGGTGATCACCATGGCCACCTTGTCGTTCAGTTGGTATTCCTGTGTGGCCCTGGTGTTTTCCAGCGAGCGCATGGCCAATTTCTACAGCCGCTCGCGCAAGTGGCTCGACCGCTTTGCCGGCAGTTGCTACATGCTCTTCGGTGCACATTTGCTAGCGAATCGCTGACCGCCCATAGTAAGAAACCTTACTTTCAATAATGGGACCGGGTCATTAGTAAGGTGCGGGTAGGAAAACCCGACGCTGCTCACAGCGAGCTGGTGGGGCGGTTTGTCGAGCCGGCGCTGGAGGGGCATGCGCGGCGCGAAGGGTTAAAAGTCAGTCGGTGATTGATCAACCCGAGAATACTTTTTTGTAGTGAGCGGGCTTGTCCCGCGCTGGGTGGCGAAGCCGCCCCAATAAAGACACCGCCGAGCTTCAGTTGGAACCAGGTCGCGTGGTTTGGGCTGTTACGCGGCCCGGCGCGGGGCAAGCCTGCTCACTGCAACACCGCATATTCATGAGGGGCTGAGCGCAATCCACGAATAGATCAACGTCTTCATCTCCTCCGGGTGATGGGTTCTTCGACGGTAGCTGGCGAATGCCGCAGACGTGCAGTAAGTACACACCGCGCTCACCTCGATCTGCTCGCGCCGAACGCCCGCCGCTTGCAGCAACATCACCCCGTACCCACTCAAGTCGAACCACGCACTGCCTTCTTGCCTGGCATGAGGCAGTGTGATTTCAGGAGGTAACAAGGGCGCTGGTTGCGCTGCGCTCCACGGCGCTCCACCGTTCGACCACAGGTTCCCCTGGTCAGCCTGAAAGTGCGCGATAAACGCCTCGCTCACCTCGTAACAGCACGGCTTGATCGACGGCCCGATTGCCACCTGCAACTGGTCCGCGGCAATGCCTTCGTCGACGAAGCGCTGTATGGCGTTGGCGATTATGCCGCCCTGCAGTCCCTTCCAGCCGCCATGCACGGCAGCCACCTTTTTGCCGTTTTGCGAGGCAATGAGGATGGGCAGGCAATCGGCGGTGATCACCGCGATCGGCTGATGCTCATGGGTACACACCCCATCCGCCTGTACGGTATTGGGCTGCAGGTCCGCTTGCCATTCAATCACCGAAGCGCTGTGCACTTGTTTGCAGATGAAGACTGCCTGCGGGCGCAGCGGGTCATTGATCGAGCAGAAGCCGTGATCGACGCCGGCAATGGCGCCGAGATTGTTTGCCTGGTGCAAGGGAGGCTCTCCGTTCAATACAGTCAGTCGCCGAGCGCTTGGCCTTCACGCCGTGGGTCGGCGCCGCCGCTCAGCGACACCTTGCCCTGGGCATCCCGCGTGCGAACGATGGCCTGGATGCCGCTGGTCATCTCGATCTCACTCAGGGCGTGGCGCTTGTCCTTGAGTGCCTGTTTCAACGCTGGGCTGAACAGACCGCTTTCCAGCTCGGTCGCGCCATTGCGGCTGCCAAAATTGGGCAGGTTGATTGCCGCTTGCGGGTCAAGTTTCCAGTCGAGCATCGCCACCAGGGATTTGCTCACGTATTCGATGATTTGTGAACCGCCGGGCGAGCCGACCGCCGCCAGCAACTCGCCGCTCTTGCGGTCGAACACCAGCGTCGGCGCCATGGCCGAACGCGGGCGTTTGCCAGGCTCGACACGGTTGGCCACAGGCTGGCCATCTTCTGCGGGAATGAACGAAAAGTCGGTCATCTGGTTGTTGAGCAGGAAGCCCTGGACCATGACATGGGCGCCAAACGCCGCTTCCACCGTCGTGGTCATCGACACGGCGCCGCCCCTGTCATCCACCGCCACCACTTGCGAAGTGGAGATGCGCAGCGGCGAGCGATCCGGCGCGTACGCCACCTGGATGCCCGCCGGCAAGCCCGGCCTGGCGATGCCCATGCTGTGCTCGCCGATCAAGGCGGCGCGTCTGGCCAGGTAGTCCGGGGCGATCAGGCCCGCGACCGGCACCGGGACAAAATCGGCATCGGCCAGGTACAGCGCGCGATCAGCGAAGGTCAGGCGACCGGCTTCGGCCAGCAGGTGCACGGCTTCGGGCGTCGGCTCAAGGCCGGCGGGCGATGGGCTTTGCACGGGTTGCATCGCAGCGATGTCCAGCCCTGGATCGCGGGCTTGCAGTGCCTGCAAGGTGCCCAGGATCTGCGCGATGGCGACCCCGCCCGATGACGGCGGCGGCATGCCGCAGACTTTCCATTGCTTGTAGTCCGTGCACAGCGGTGTGCGCTCCTTGGCGGTGTAGCCCTCAAGATCGGCGCGGGACAGGCTGCCCGCGTTGCGATGGCCTTGCACTTTGCGTGCGATCTCATCGGCAATCGGCCCACGGTACAGCGCCTCCGGTCCTTCCTTGGCGATGCGTTTGAACACGTCCGCCAGGGCCGGATTTTTCAGCAGCGTACCGGTGGCTTTCGGGGTGCCATCGGCGTTGAGGAAGTACGCCGCCATGTCGGGTGATTGCCAGATGTAGCGATCAGCCGCGATCAAACTGTGCAAGCGCGCAGAAATCGCGAAGCCCTGTTCCGAGAGGCGGATCGCGGGTTCGAACAGTTTGGCCCATGGCAGGCGGCCGTTCTTTTTGTGCGCCATTTCGAGTGCACGCAACACGCCGGGCGTGCCGACTGAACGCCCGCCAATCTGCGCCTCGGGAAACGTCATCGGCGTGCCGTCGGCCTTCAGGAACAACCGCTCGGTTGCCCCGGACGGTGCGGTTTCGCGGCCGTCATACGCATGCACGTTGGCGCCGTCCCACAGTAGGATGAACGCGCCGCCGCCGATGCCGGACGATTGCGGCTCCACCAGGGTCAGCACGGCTTGCATTGCAATTGCCGCATCTATCGCTGAACCGCCCATGCGCAACATCTCACGCCCGGCCTCGGCCGCCAGCGGGTTGGCGGCCGCGGCCATGTGGCGTGCGGCGTATTGGGGCGTGAGGTCGGTGCGATACCCCGAACCCGGCTCAGGCGCCGCTGGCTGTTCGTTGATCGGGACGTGGCAGGCCGCCAGGGCGAGGGCGACGGCAATCACTGACACTTGATGGCGGGACATTGAAAACACGCGCTGAACTCCGTTCGTTTTGAGCAGGGGCGAGGCCTGTCAGGCGCGTGATATTAGCAGGTGGATTTTTTGCGCAGGCATAAAAAACGATCGACCTTTCACGCGTCAACCGTGGGCAAGTGCTGTTCGATGACACCCAGCCACCCCATGCCTGGATAGGTTTCAAAGCCGGGCGTCATTGAGTAACCCTGAATGAGCGTTTTACCCAGGGTGCTGTAACCGCTCGTTTGGGTTGCTTTAGTCTTTAACTCGATGCGTTCGCCCAGATGATCCTGGGCATCGGAGCTGGCAATTATCCGGTGGTTGTCGTCGACGATCATCACTCGAATTCGCGAGCGTTCATCGTCGCTCAAGCGAACGCCGTTCAGCACGGAGTCGGCCTGGTTTTTCCAGTCGAAAAAAATCCCGATCACGCCAATGACCGGCGTCTGCTTACCGGCACCGCGGCGCACAGCGGCACTGAATGCGCAGGTCTGCGAGCCGTTGAGCAGCGGTTCGGCAGTGACTTCTCCGCAGAAATACTGATCACCTGATGCATGCTGCATCGCGCTTTGAAACCACGGCTCCTTTGCAACATTGGCGCCGATGACTCTGCCAAAGGTCCCGGCTCGGCCCGAGGCCATGACGCATCCCTTGTGGTCAGCTACCCAGATATCCAGGTACACGGTGTAACTGTCGAGAATGATCCCCAGGCGTTCGCTGGCATGGGCGCGGCTTTGCGAGGAATGATTCGTCAGCGCGTCTACCAGAGAGGCATCGGTTGCCCACCAGCGCACGTCGCAGGTGCGCTCGTAAAGGTTGCGATCGATGATTTCGATCATGTTGAGCGACAGATCCGCCAAGCGCTGCCCGCGCACGTCAAAGCACATGCCACGGCCGAGTGCGGTCAGCTCATTGACCGAAGCCTGCAAATCTTCGGTCAGCCCGCTGGCAATTTTCGAGATCCGTTCGGAGATACTTTTGACTTCTTCGGCCACCACCGAGAAGCCCATCCCGGCCTTGCCGGCATGCGCCGCTTCGATGAGCGCATTGATGGCCAGCAAGCGAGTCTGGCGAGTGATCGCCTGTATATCACTGACACCACGATTCGCCAGGGACTGCACTTCACGTGAAAGGGAGACGATCCGTTCGGGTTCGATCATGTTCTTTCTGCTTATACGAATTATTGATGGCGGCAGTGGTTGCTGATCAATGAGAAAGAAAATGTCAAAAAACGGAGCTATAGCTGCCCCTTGAGGTACGAAGGTCTGGCCTTCGTTAACCTAGGATCGGCTGATATTACTGGGCCATGAGGCGATTAGCCAAAATAAATAAAATGTTCATATCCCGGATAGGCGGGCGCGCACGGAGAGGGAAGGCAGGGGTAAACAGCCAGAAACAAGAAAGCCCGCACGAGGCGGGCTTCTTGAGGTGATTCATAGACTGCTGTAGACATCTATGGATCGGTACTTGGTGGTACACAGTCATTTGAACTGATCTTGTAATTCTATGTATTTAAAGGGTTTTGTTCTGAGGGTATCAGTTAGGCATACATGTAGGCATACACGCTGCTTGCTTCTGCCTACAGATGTAGTGGTATTCCCACTAGGTAAAGCACCACCAGTTGGTAGGTGATGTGTAGCCATTCGGCCAGGTAGTCACTTCTTTGTCCGACCTTCTGCCGACAGTGAGGCAAGGGCAAGGGTGATGAATCCTGCATTCCCATCCAGGGTTTCTAGTGCCCCTCGGATGTTCCGTGCCACTTCTGTGGATCCTCTTTGCTCAACCCAGTTTGACAGCTCCTCGATAGCAGCCCCCAGCGCCAGTTGGTTTTCATTCATGCGCTTGAGCAATGACGCAAGCAAAGGGGTGTCTTCCATGATGCTCTCCCACCGTGTTGTCAGGTAGTCAATCTACCTCCAACCAGTGGCGTTGCATATCAGCTCTCCTCACCACCTGGTGATCGGAAATCACGCCGGTCATCTTGATTCACGAGAGGCCAACAATGTGGTGTAGGGCCAATTTTGAATGGCTGTATGAGAGCAAATATCCTTCCCCCCTCCAAAACTGGTGTAACCGGTGTTACGGGTGTAACGCCCTTCACCAAACGCCCGGTTTCATTGGCTTTCACGCCCGTTACACAGTCGAGCAACATCGCGTACATCCGATGTAACGCTGCCCATGCGTGTAACGGCAAAGCCAGCATCCTGGGTTGTGGGCGGCCGCTTGGCGCTCCGGCCTACCAAGCGAATTTCGTCGGCTCCGCCTTTCGATGAGAGGAAATCACGCTGGGGACCCTGAGAGTTTTCGCTTCACACGGGGCATGAAACCCGCGGGATCGAGTTAGTGGGAGGCGTTGGAAGTTACTGAAATTTCAATCGTTGAAATTGAAAGGATCTTGAAAAAAGGGCCATCCTTACAGCATCTGTAAAGGTGGCGGTATCTGTTGCTGATAGTGAATATCTGCGCGGCGTCAACCATGGTGATGGGTGTCAACCACGTCAACCTGTCAACCGACGTAGGAAAGACTGCCGCTAGCACGATCCCGCGGGATTTATGCCCCTTACCTAGAAGAATGCTTCAGGGGCCCCACCATCGAACCATGGCTAGGAGCATGACCCACCTCGGTGCGCTGAAGGAGCAATACTATAGGGGCTAGGGGGCTACCCTAATTAAACCGTGTTACGGGTGTTACGCGTGTTACGTGGATATGCAAGTGTTTGATTTTAAAGGGTTTATTTTACGTTACACTGATGTGGCTGGTTCGTTGATACACGTGTTACATGGCAACTAGGTGTTACAGCAATGAATGCTCTGGGGAGCGGTTTGTGATGATTGAACCGGGAGTCATCGGACTAGGGGGCTGCCATACAAGAGACGCAAAGTACCAAAAGTAGACAGATGGACATTTGTGTATTTCAGCAGCCCTCCGGGGCCGACTAAAGCCGACCAAATGTAGCTGCTATATTCAACCGTATGTGAGCCACACAGCCTTTGCTTACCACGGTGCTCTGGAGAAAATCGAAGTAGCACCGCCATACTCTCAACTAAGCAGTGTAGAGTCCTCAGAGAACGGGCAATACTCGATTTTCTTCTCGTTGCCCCAGCATTCAGCGGTGCTGACAGTGCTAGCGCCGGTAGCGATTACAGTTTTGTCCGAAGTGGTGGCAGGTTCCAAGTCACTTGAAATGCCGTAGTCTTCGACTAGTTATATTGAACAGAGCGCTTTGAGTTACAGCCACCATCAGCCCCAGAGCGCAGCTTATCTGCCCAAATAGAGAGCCCCTAATGAGCCAAGACTTCTACCTGCCTCGAATGCTTGCTTCCGCTGAGAGGACATTCACAGAGCAGGAGCTGGTAAGCGCTTCGGCCTACGTGGTCGTACTATCTGAACCAGGCGGTGGCAAATCTTCCTTGCTCAAAAGCCTCGCGAATCAGCTGGAAGTTGAATGCGTGACTGCCAACCTTTTCAGCCATATGGGTGCAGAGACGAAGAATGGCTCTTTGGTAATTGATGCGTTTGATGAACTTGCGAAGATCGATCAGGTTGGTATTAACAGACTTCTAGCCTACGCGAAAAAGTCTGATCCAAAACATGTAATTATATCAAGTCGGTCGAGCGAGTGGGGTGCGTCGTCAACTAAGGCATTTGAAGAAGCTTTAGGGCGTACGCCGCTAGTAGTCAGATTAGAGGAGTTTAACGAAATAGAACAAAAAGCCATATTCTCCTATCATGTTATGAATGAGGACTTCGTTGCCTTTCGCGATGAAGTATCAAGGTTCGACTTGGAGTCTCTTCTGCCCAATCCGCAATTTCTTAAGCTTTTCGCTGACGCTTACATAGAAAGTGGTAGACGATTCAAAGACAAAAATTCAATTTTCTAAATGGCCGTTGAGCGGCTGGCGAGAGAAGTCAATACTAGCATCGCAAGCAAGCGCAACTCTTTTTCGGTGGCAGACAAGGTTGCTTTAGCTGACGAAATTTTTGCTAAATTACTTCTATCCGGCTCAGATGGTGTTACTACTAGCGAGGCAAGTGAAACACGGATATATCCGATACTAAACTCAGTACAAAGCAAAAATAATTCTGGCATTGATATATTGTCGACGAGATTATTTAAGCCAGGAGATCACCCTGATCTTCACCGTCCCGTTCATAAGGTCGTAGCCGAATATTGCGCAGCTTGCTACTTAGTGAAACGCATTGGAGACGCAAATGACCCCCTGACGCTATCAAAATGTGCGTCGGTAATTGCACCAAACGCTATTGTTCGAGATGAGCTGCGCGGGTTAATCGGATGGATGGCCGCGCTGGGGACTAGAGATATACAGAACACTATTATACAGCTTGATCCGTACGCGGTACTCGCTAACGGAGACCCATCTCAGCTCCATTCCTCCACAAGGCGGATGCTCATTCATAAGCTCCGTGAAATTGAAGTGCGAGATCCTTATTTTCGAAGAGGTGACTATGGAAGAAGTTTCAGCGTAGCTGGTTTTTTCTCTAAGGATGTCATGGATGAGATCAGACCAATTTTATCAGCTGGAGAAGATGGGCATCTCCGAGATCTTATACTGGAGTTGCTTGTTTCTAGCAAAGAGGCTTCACATCTTGAAGCAGATTTTCGGAGTATTCTTTTATCTAATGAGGAGTCTAAAAACTCTAGGTTGCTAGCTAGTAAGTGTCTGCTTTCGATCTCTTCCGTCGACCATGAAGAAGATCTTTCAGCTCTGGTTTCTGAGGCCGGTTACGATTCATTGTATGTAGCCTCAGAAATCATCAGGTCTCTCTATATAGCGCCATACAACCATGAGATTATATTAGGTTTTCTTAGAGGGTGTGCGAAGCTCTATCCGGAGGGATATGAACAGTATAATCCGCAGGTTGGATCCCGTTACTTCGTAAAGCGTTTCGTAGCGGATTTAAATCACGAGGTGGCTGAGCATCTCTTAGATGATCTGACCTTGGGTTTAGAGTGCGTCTGTGACAAAAAATCTTATGAGTGTGGTTGTAGAACCGGTATTAGCAAAATAATTGGCTTGTTGTTGGATAATTATTTTAGTGTGGCCCTTCCACCTTACAATCCGGCTCAAGTCTGGCGGTGGGTGAGTAACTTAAACTATTACTATCAGAAGAGCATAAAGCAGAGTGCGGCTGTAAAAGTGATGCGAGAGGACCTAGAGTTGAGACAAGGTTTGCTCGCATTAGTATTTACACCCCTTGTTGATCGAGATGAAATCGCCAACACAAAAATCCACAAATTTGATTATCATTCACACTCCGGGCTTGGCCTGTTTCAGGATGACAAACAATACTTAGCTGATCTTGCATTTGAACATGATAATTCTGTTCTGTGGGCTACTTGCATTCCTCTTCACCACAAACATCGTATGGCGGATGAGCGTGGGTCTGATCCACTGCGGCAACGCATGCGTAGACAAGCCTTGTCAAAACCTGAATTCATGCGCGTTTGGGCTATTTTTGCTCGTGGGGCATCTGAACTTGAAAAGCTGCATGGACTGCCCAGAAACCTGAAACGAAGGTTCAGGCGCAGTCGAAGAAGGCAGGCTTTAATTCGTGAAAAAAATATCCTATATGTCAGGGCGAACAGAGATCTAATTGCGTCGGGCGCTCATTGGGCATCTCTTACGCGCTTCGCAGAACTTATATTGATGCACCCAGAAAAAATAAATGATGAGTTTGGTGACGAAGAAGTAGCACGTACAGCATTGAAAAACTGCCTCAGCTTTATAGCCCCATCGGTCCCAGGGCTATCTGAATTGGCGGAATTAAGCTGCTCTTCCAGATTTTCCAGACCAGCTCAGATATTACATGCCGCGTGCGCTCTAATTATGGCGGATAAGAACTCATTGAATGAAGTTGATCCATCCCTGCTTTTATCTTTAAGAGCCTGTGTTAATGTTCACTATCGTACTGTTGATGAGAGCGCCAGGACCGCTCTGAAGGAAGAGATTGACAGGATCATATTTTCAAAATCTGGTGAGCCGGAGGCATTTTTAAGACAGTTTGTTGAGCCTCAACTTGATAATCCATCTTGTCTTAATCCTGATGTATGGTTGCTGCATAGTGATGATGCTTTCTATGAACTGAAACCGACGCTTTCAATGGAGTGGCTCGCTAGGTTCGATAACCTGAATCTTGGTGCGCTTGACACTATATTTGATATCGCTGCAGAGCATGGTGATCGCTCACTGCTAATTAATATCATTAGGAGGCGCACTTCCGACTTGTTGAGCAAAATTGCCGAATTTCCAGATGATCCTGATGTTATTTGCAAATGTAAGTTCTGGTTTGTTCGAGGGTTTTATTTCATTGATTGCATTAGCTACCCGCAGTGGCAGTGGCTGCAAACAGATTCAGAGGCAATCTTTGATCTGTGCAAACGGTCGAGTCGATATGGCTATCGGAGCCACGGCTGGCCAAGTTTGACAGCCTTAAAAGCGAAAGCAGTGCTTGACGCCTATGTCGAACGGTGGCCAAGTGTAGATTTACCTGATCACTGGGGGAGTGACAGTCCAAATGCCGAAATAGCATACCGCCATATACGGGATTTAGTCTGGAGTTTTAATTCCTTTGACCCTGAACATGCTTTAGTGCCATTGATGGAGCTGATTGCAGATCCTCGGTTCAACGGCCTGCACAAGGATCTCAGCAGTATATACAGTGATCAACTTAGAAAGCGCTCACTACAAAATTACGAGGCACCAAGCCCAAAGCAGATTTCAGACCTATTAGATTTTGATTCGATTGCAACAGTCGAAGGATTGCGTCAGTGCATCATTGATGAGCTACATGATTTTCAAAGAGCTATATGTGGGGGGGAATTCAACTCGGGAGCTCGATTTTTTGAAAGCGGCAAACATTTAAATGAAAATCCTTGCACATTAATTATAGCGGAGCGGCTAAGCCTTAAGCTTCTCCCGAAAGGAATTATAATTACACCTGAGCATCATCTTAAGGATGACAAGCGAAGCGACTTCAGTGCCTCAAAGTTTATAAATGGGAAAAGACGGCTATTAGTTACAGAGGTCAAAGGGCAGTGGCACCCAGAGTTATATACAGCCGCAAAATGTCAGTTGCATCAACGCTACTCAATACATCCCGATGCCGAGTACCAAGGAGTTTTTCTCGTTCTATGGTTTGGGGCAGGATTACCTATAGCGGGTCTCAAAACTTCCGGAATAGGATCAGCGGAAGAGCTTAAAGTCAGCATTCAGACATCGCTCCCATTTGAGCTACACGGATTGATTGATATCTTTGTATTGGATCTATCCAGCTGAGGGCAAGGATAGTTATTTTAATGTTTAGCTAGTCTCAGGTGCGGATTAATGCAATTCAACTTAACGGTACCTGCTCAATTTTTAACGGCAGAATGCCGGTGCGAGATAGCCAGCTCTAATTCTTAGCAACTTGACAAGGATATCCGCTTTTTTGGGGGGGCTGCCCTTTGTGATAGGCAGCAACCGGTCAAAAGCAAAAACATAAAATATCTACCAAGTTGAGGGAGAGTCAAATAGAGCTGTAGTCCTTAGAAATATCGGGCGGGTGAATGGAATCAAACTCTCGTTGTTAGCTTGGGGTAATTTATGAAGCTCCCGCATAAATTGTGATGAGGGAGCTGTTTATGGGATTTTCAGATTTTTTGATCAGCTTTAATAAAAGCGTTACTCCACATGCTTCCCCACGGAAACTTACTTCGCCATTCAGGGTTGGCAGATATGGCGACAGCTATCTTAATCGGGCCCCAAATAAACCCATCATCCTCTGGGTTTTCTTCTAAACAGATGTCTAAATAAGCTTCTGAAGCTAAATCAATAAACTCCTTGTTTTTCTCAAGAAGGAACTCAATGTCTTTTAATGTTGATATTTCGATCTCGTTTAATGCATCAAGTATTGTCGAAACCATTTCTCGATCAGTTTCATCAAGAACTTCGTCATAGCGCCACTGCATGAACTCAACTAGGCTGTCGTAATTCAGCTCGTTTTCTAGGAAGTCACCTGGTGCATTTTTGCTTTCTCGAATGCTGTCCAAATATATATCGCGCTGCATTCTTATGAATTCGAACTGGTCGTCGACTGTTTCGAACAAGCCCGCAAGTCCGTTAAGCTTTCTTATTAGATTGGATGGTACTTGCGACTCTTTTTTGTAAACCATGTGGTGCTGGATTATGGACCATGCGTCCTGTACGACCGTGCGAACTTGAATTTCGCATCTTAAAGTCCGCAGGTCATCATATCGGGCGCCTGAATAATTGGTGCCTAAGTGTATTATGAAATGGTTTCCGATATATCCAAATTTGTTGGTTTCAAGTTCTTCTCGTTTATCAATTTCCTGAACTATTTCGAATTCATTGCGTATTATGTCAATGACATAGGGGATGTCGCTGCTGTAAAGGCATACTACTCTTACTCCCGCTAAGTCATCTAGCTGTTCGAAAGGGTCTGTATAGCTTTTACGGTTCAATTTTTCCAGAAAGCTATTAAGAGTCTTAGCCCTAGACCCCAAAAAAGAGGTCTCAATGTGCGCCGCCGATACCTTTTTTTTCAGAATGTATTCGACCTCGGTGCACAGTTGCTTGAACTGCGGTCTTGCGTCCAGAAACTTTTTAATGATTGCAGGATTTTTCGTCCACATGTCATCGATGCGGGCAGAGGGTGATGCAGTAGCTTTTTTTTCCGCTGGTATGCGGGGTGTGGTTTTCCTTCCCAAAACAGTACTCCTTGTTTAATGCAACTGATGATAAATAGGGATGTGGTTATACCAAAGTCTACGCCAGACGAAAAAAGCACAGAAAAAAAGGGCTGGTTTTCGTTGTGCTGGTGATCAGGGAGACTCGTGCGTGCCATATAAATCGTAATCTGTAGACGGGTTCTACGGTTAAGGATATAGGTAGGGATGCACGTTGACGAGCGTTGGCCCACCTTCTCTGACTTCAATCCCTAGATGTGTCGCTTGGCTGGTGCTCCCGAATATGGAATAGGCCCTTAGCTTTGAACGTTATATCAGACGCGAAAGAAATTGTGATTGAGCCTGTACGAAATAGGAGGTTTGACGTCGGGCTGGATGTCATGCTACTTCTCGGCAGTGTGAATCTAGGTGCTGTACACCTATCCTGAAAGAAATGGGCCCGATCCATTTGGTGAGATAGATAGAGTAGGTGCTCCCCCGTCTATGTCTACCGAAAACCTTGCCTGCTTTGGTTTTGCACAATCAAGAAAGGCCGGTATTTAAGCTGGAGAAGTCTGCATCCGTATAACTGCCATTATCCCGCTCAAATGGAGCCTTCGGGCCTTTTAGTAATTAGGCTTCTGCGCACTGTCCTGTGGCGGTTTATTCATGGTTAGACCGATCGTTGGGCCGAAGCAGCCGACCCTCGCCGGTTGCTTCGGGGAGGGGTCAGGTTAGGCCGCCAACAGGTCAAGCAGGCTGTATTGTTGTGAGCGGTCTGCAAGTTCTCGAGAGGTCCAGCTTCCGAAGTTTTCACCTTGCTCAGGAATGTGCAGCTTCAGCAGCGAAACCGGATCCAGGCTAATTAGTTTTCGCGCAGCCCACAGCTTGCTGCCGGTCTCTAGAAGTGCTTTCGCAGCCTCGTTCCACTGTTCTTCCAGCACAGTGTTCGCCAGGTGAGCCGCTTTGTTCTCGATCTTGGCGCGTTCTGTTTGTGCTTCCGTGATATGCAGATCAATAGTCACCAGTTCTTGTTCCAGCGCGGTGATCAGCAGTTGTTGGCGGCGGTGGTGCTCGACCGCCGCCGTGAGATTTTTAGCTGCCTTTTGAGCCTCCGCGTTAGCGGCTTTCTCGCCCTCCACATCGCCCCAGGCTACAGCCTGCGCATAAGCGGTTGCTGCGTCCGTTTCAGCTTGTCGAGCCTTTGCAATGTCTTCCTGAGCGCTTTGGCGGACCTGCTGCAACCTGGTCTCAATGCTGTTGCGTTTTTCGTAGAGTTCCAACTCGTCGGCTTTCCAGTTCGCCATAGCACTGATATAGCCTGCTGCTATGTTTTCACGATCCGCGAGAGTCTCTTGGCGATTAACTCCACGATCCAGCGCCTCGATTTGACGTTCGAGAGAGTTGATGCGGATGTTGCGAGTGCTGATTTCACTGTGAACGGTGCTTTCTCGGCCTCTCGCCATGCCTTCGGGATTCTCTAGCTCTGCCTCGAGGGGGCCTAGTTCAAGTTGAAGGCTCTCCATTTCGAGGGTCAGTTTGGCACGGCGGTCTTTCAGGTCTTGGATTGTGTTCATCTGTGTTGTCTCTAAGCATTACGTTTGATGGGGATGGTTGATTGGCTGGCGAGGCCGGGAATGAGCCGACGCTACCTCGATCAGCAGGCATGCCATCAGGCGGCCTTGGCCTCGCCTTCATCCGTTCCTGGAACTGTCTTCACCACATAGCAGCGTTGAGGTCCCAACCAGGTAACCGAATCAAGCTGGACGCCTTGCCGTCCGTTCCCGGCTCAAGCACGCCGCGTTGCAGCAACTCCTTGTTCACCGCGCTGATGTTCATGCCCTTAAAGATCTCGGCCCTCCAGGCTTCAGGCAGCACGTAATAGGTGTTAGTGGTGTGCAGGGCATCGCCCATGCCGTGCTCCATCGTCTTGCGAAAGCCCAGCCGATCAATCGTGCGTGGGCCGTGCTCATCGATCTTGGCGGCGGCAGATTCCCAGCGGGTAAAGCGGCTTTCACCGAACCGTTCGATGACCTGGTGTAACCGCGCCAAGATCGCATCACCCTCGAAGTTACCGGCGCCTCCACGTTCAGCCAGCCATGCATGCAGGCAAACTCGTGCAGCAGTCGTGGCCGTACCGTCAGGCCAACCGGTAACGCCGAAGGCGGTGGCCAACTCTCCGGCCGCTGCTGCGAGGCCAAAGCGAAGGGCGGCACGTTGGGCTTGCCCACTGGCCGATGCGGGTAGGTTTTGGGTGATGAACTGCTCCACCGTGCGGCGAACGATCACCGTCCATCTGAGCATTTCTCCTGGCGCGCACAGTGCGTGCAGGAAGGCGGTGAGGGGAGTGCCGTAGAATTTAGCTACGCGGGCCTTGAGCGCGTCGGAGAGTGCGGCAGCGTCCTCGAAACCGTTCAGCACATCGAACATGCCGAGACCTTTGCTCGCATCGGCAGGGACGGCAAGCATGCGCACCTCCATGCCTGCTTTCAGCTCCTTGTTGGCATCCGCCATGTGCTGTGCCAATGTCTTTTCTCCGGTCGAGAGAAACAGTAGGCGCCACTCCTGTACCTGTCGGCCCGCTTGTCCTCGATCATTCGCCCGGGCCTTACCGGTGCCGTTACCGAGCATATAAACCGTCTCGCCAATAATGCGTGGGTCACACATGCCAATTTCATCCAGCACCAGGAGGCCGTCCGAGTGAGCGGCTGCGATGGACTCCAGGGCGTTATCGGTTGAGCGCCATGAACGCACCAGACGCGGCCCGCCATAAACCGAGGCGGCGACTTGTAGGTGAGTGGTCTTGCCACCGGAGCTGTCGCCGTACAGGTGGAAGCCGCCCGACTCATGCCCGAGCAGGTTCAGTAGTGGCCCTGCCAAGGCCACAGAGACGACAAACGCCAAGCGATGGTTACCAACGCATAGTGCGCCGATTTGCTGCTGCCATTGCTCCAGAGAGCCCGCCTCGCTGATCGGCGGCAACTGCCCACCTGCCTCATAAAAATGCAGGTGTTCAGCGTGTGAGCCGATTTGCTGTTCGGGCAAAAGGAAGGCGTTGTCGTGCCAACCCAAGCGCGTTACCAAACGTGCGCGCTGGGCACTGTCGAAACCGCCGAGATAGCTCTGCAGGTCATTACGGGCGTTGCGCCCCGACCGACTTCCGGCCAGGCGTAGGCCCATGTCTACCAGTGGCCCAAGTACGTCCTTACCGAAGTCGCCGGTCATGGTTCGGGCTGGAATGTTCCAGCGTTTTTTGGCGCCGTCCGGGTCATCGAACTCGACCAACAAACCCCAATTGTGGCCCTTGTCGTCGCGAGTGCGAGCGATGATTTCGAGAGGCGAACACACGGGGCGTGCCTCACCATCATCGCCGGAATAAAACACTCCTTCAGAGGTCAGGCGAAAGCCGCCCGGCAACAGATCATTTTTCGATTTCGCAGGACGTTTGGCGGGCGCCTTTGCCTTCTGTTCTTGGGGCTCAGTTGCTTCAGCGGCACCGCCGAAAAACTCACCGCTGCGCACCAGCTCGGCTACGTGGCCTGCGGTCCAACCTTTGGCTAATGCATCCGCTGCATCGTCGCCGTCTGCCCATTTCCCGCCTTTGACGAGTGTCGGTTTGCCGCCTTTGCTGCTGGGTTTGAGCTTGAACACGTCGAGAGAGATTCGTAGTACTGACGCGGCACCTAGCTCAATCAACTTGAGCTCGATGGCCTCCATGCAAGTCTTGCCGCTGACATCGTTATCCGGCCACAGCACCACGGTGCGCCCCTTGAGTGGCGTCAGGTCGGCCTTGTGCCAAGAGTTGGAACCGTTCGGCCAGCAGGTGGCCACGTGTTCGGGCATGAGTTCAGCAGCGGCGTCAGCGGCCTTTTCGCCTTCACACAACACCACAGGCGCATCGGCGCGCTGTGCCAGCTTATCCAGGCGCAGCAGTGGACGGGGCTCCGGCAACCCTTGCCAGCGCCATTGTGTGGTTTGTCCCTCGGAGCTTTTGCACCAGGTCAACGGCGCAAAGACCTTTCGCGGTTTGCCGTCTTCATCGGGGCCCAGGTCGAAGCGATACAACGCCATGACCGGCAGGCCCTGTGCATCGCGGTAGATCCACACCTTGGACGGGGTGCCATGTTGCCGGTGCTTGGCAGGGCACTTGTTCATGGCCTCGGCCGAGATCGGCTGAATCGCAATCCACTCCGGCGCTGCGGGCTTGGCCGGTGCGCTTTGGGCGTTCGCCGAACCTGCGGAAACATTGAGCAGATCCGCCAGCTTTTTACAGGCATCAACGTCCGTGCCGCCGTCGATATAGCGCACCAGATCGATCAGATCGCCGCCCTTATCGCCGGTGGCAAAATCCGCCCAAGTGCCTTTGCTCAAATTGACCTTGAGTGAGCCAGCGCGTTTGTCTGTGCGCGTGGGGTTCGGTGCGGTGTATTCCTTGCCGCCGTCGATACGTTTGCCGTTTGGCAGCCAGTGAGCAAGTACACGGTCGATGTTCTTAAGAGCGGCGCTTTTTACGTCGGCAAAGCTGGGGCGTTTTGAGGTGTGGCCGATTCGCTGGGTCATGGCGCAGTACTCGCTGCACACAGCGCATCGTTCACGTCATCGATCAGCGCTTTAGCCATCTCGCCCAGGTAGAACGCCGGCCAACTGAAACGCTCGCCTTCGTCACTCATGGCGGCATCGAGAGTCAGTTGATTGGCGTAGTGCTGAAACAGTGAAATTGCTTCAAGCGCATCCTCAAGTGGCACGCCTGCATTCACCCGGAATAGTTTCTGATGGGTGTCGTTAGCGCATGAGAACTCGGCCCGCCCGAGAGTAGTGGCAGTGTTCACAGGGCACCGCCTTTCTGGCCCATTGGCACAGAGGAGGCATCACCGTACAAGGCGAGTGTTTTGATCAAGCCCAGGGTGCCGCGCACGTCCCAAATAACGGATGACAGCACGCGGTTGGAGAGTACGGGTTTATCGCCGTCTAAATGATCTTCCAGCAGCATCAGAACTGAATCAGCTCGGTCCAGGGCGCAGGTGATGGCATCGATGGGAATACCGGCTTCAGCGTCCTGGCTGACGCAGAGCAGATCCTCGGGCAGTGAGAAGCCTGGGAGCATGCTCATTGGGCACCCCCTGCGGCTTCCAGGGCGCGAGCCTTGGACATATGGGCGTTGTAACGGGAAAGGCGTGTAGCGAGGCTGGAGTTGGCGTGTAAAGCGGCGAGAGCCATTGCTCGATGAGCGGCGGCGCGGATTTTGGACGGATTGAGGGCGTGCATGGGGCGAAACTCCTATTGTTGAGGAGCTGCCACACTTCGTCGCCAAACGAATTAGGGTGGCAGCTGTGCGCAGGTTGGCGAACCGGGACAATAGGAACCCGGCAGACCCGAAGGTCTCCCACGCACAGCCGCCATAACACGTGAATGCGGGCACAAAAAAAGCGCCTGCAATCGTAATGGGGGCGCCTGTGCGCCTATTGTAGATCGGGTCGCCAAACCCGGTCGCTGAATTTGCAGCGACGGGCAGAGAGTAACGTCCGTTTTTTGAAAGTGCAACTGTGTGGATCGCTTGCGGGTTTTTTCGATGTGGCATAAATTGATTAGGCATTTAGATTTACCTCAATGCCTCCGGTTGCCGCCGGGGGCGTTTTCATTTCAGGCATGGACTTCCCAGCGCAGGGAGACAAAGGGCAGGAGGTCGCCTTCGAGACAGGCGCGTGCATCTTCGTAGGCGTCGATCTGTTGGCCTTCGTCGACGATGATTGCTTGTGGGGCTTGGCAAGGAACTGACAATGCGCACCAGATGCCATCTGCCCATCGCATCACCATCACGTCCCGGTTCAGGCGTTTTTGGTCTGTGCGGTGGCGCTCAAAACGCTGCATACCGCGTGATGAGAACCCGACTTTTCTGAGTACAGAAAAGGGCTGCAAGATGGCTCTGTTGGCAACACGACTTTTCATGCTGCCACCTGATCGCGGGCTGCGATGCGTGCCCGTGTCCATGCCTGAACTTCCCCCAATACCCACGCAACCGGAGCGCTTCGGGCATTGCTGTTACTCAGCTTTACCGGCAACGGGAATCCGCTTTCAGGTTGACGCATCAGCTTGTAGATAGTCGGGCGTGCGAGTCCTACGATTGAAATGACCTCGGGCATGCGGATGAGGGTCATTGAGGGATCATGCGAGGGAATTGCTTTTAATACGGTAGTCATAGCGAGCTAACCCTTTGTTAATTGAGACAACGGGTCATACGCTACGCAGGGGAGCGGGAGTGGACTGTGTCCGCTCCCTTTTTTATTTCAGAGGTCGAAGCTTCAAAGCTTCCAGGTGGCGTCGGATGGTCTTTTCCGTACCGTGAACCTTCTGGTTGAAAAGAATATTGGTGAGTTCAGAATCGGACAGACTTCGCATTTCAATTTTTCGACCGTTAATGATTTGCTCGGCAGCAACCTTGATTTTTGCTCGTCTATCCATTGTGTCAGTCTGTATTTTTGAGCTGGGATCTCTGTTTCCCTTGCCGGCTTCATGGCCCCTTCTCGTCGCCTTTGTCGACAAGGCGTCGTCGAGAATTCGATGCATCAGGCTTGATGTGTTGAAGCCTTTTTTAAACACATCCATCTGCTCCACTTGACGATAAAGGCTCGCCATCAACAAAGCCTGGTTCGCCTCACCTAACAACGTAGCGAAGTTTTCTCGCGCTCGGATTTCGTTTCCGCTGCTGCGGTCCCGCTCTTTTTCGATCAGGGCAAGGTACTGGCGGGGTGAGTCATGTTTCAGCTGCTCTATCAGGTCTGCATCAATACCGTAGGTGGTGAGTTCAAGGTCGAACAGCCAATTTGCAAGCGTCTCAACTGCCTGTGTCGCAAGTACCAGGGCATAGGTCGCCACGAGCTGTGAATCTGCTGCGGAATGACTGACCCGAAGTAACCCTCGAATTACCCTTGGCAGTGAGCCTGCCTCTGCATAACTTGCGTGCTCGTTAATGGCATCGCGAACTCGATAAAGGGTTCTTGTTACCGACTCTGCGCATGGAGCGTAGGAGCCGTCCTCAAGCCAGAACGATGTAGCGGTGTTGATCAAATCGAAGGCATCGTTGAAGTGTTCGTTGAATTGCGGAAACAGCACAAGGCTGCGAACGGCTGCCTCGACGTCGTCCTGATCCCACACCAGGCACTTTACGTCGAAACCTGCGACTTCGAGTTCAAGCTCTTCTGTATCGATGCCCCGCTCAAAGTTCATTTAGATCTCCCCGCCGCCCCGAAGCCGTTAGGCTGTTACAGCGATTTGCGGATGGAAACGCCGATGCCAGCAGGGTTGCGAGTGTGGCTTTTCTGTAACACGACTGCCCGATGTAACACCTGTCGCTCAGAAGTTTTGCAGTGCGTGTAACGCTAAATATATTCAATAAATACAATGAGTTATTGGTTTGTGTAACACGCGTAACACCCGTAACACCACTTTTGAGTGGGTATAGGGTTAACGACTTCACACAGCCTTCCCAAATTGACCTTGCACTACATTTCCGGCCTCTAGGGAATCAAGATGATCGGCGTACCACTGCATCATCTGCGTACGCTGCTCAAGGTAATGAGCCTTGTTGTAAATCCCTCGAACACCTTGTGCCTTATGGCTGAGTTGGGCCTCAATATGGTCAGCCGAATATCCGTGCTCGTTGAGGATCGTGCTGGCGATGTGGCGGAAGCCATGGCCGGTCTGGCGGCCTTCGTAACCAAGGCGTCTCAGTGCCATTAGGAATACGGTATCGCTGCGGGGTTTAGTGCGGTCGCTTCTACCGGGAAACAAGAGTGGATATGCGCCGGTGAGTTGTCGAAGCTCCAATAGTGCTTCGACTGCTTGAGTGCATAGTGGTACCAGGTGCTCACGACCTTTCTTACGACCCTTGCGTTCGACTGGAACGGTCCAGAGCTTCTTGTCGAAATCGAACTCTACCCATTGTGCTTCTCGGAGTTCGCTGGGGCGTACAGCCATCAGGGTCAACAGCCTCAGGCCGAGCTGAACATCTTTAGCGTGGGGGTAGGAGCGTATCGCTCGAAGTAACCCCGGAAGCTCACCGGGAGAGACGTGGGCGTAGTTCTCAGCCTTTCCCGAGGACAGAAATTTATGCACACCCTCCAACGGGTTGTTGACGGCTCTGCCTGTTACGCGAGCCAGGTCATAGATATCTTTGCAGTAGGCCCTCACACGGCTCATCTGTTCCAGAATCCCCTGACGTTCAAGCCCTCTCAATAGCTCCATCCACTCCATCGACATGATTGAAGTGTAGGGACGTTTACCGAGCGAGGGGAATACATGGCGTTCGAGTGCGCCAAGTATCCTCTTGGCCGTACCAGCATCCCAGCCGCTCAGCCGAGACGTGTGCCACTCCCTTGCCAATGCTTCAAAGGTGTCGTTGGCCGCATCGATCTCTGCGGCTTGGCGAGCTTTCTTGGAGGTGATCGGGTTCTTACCTTCCGATGCGTCGGAGCGTAGATCAGCCGCTTTCTGCCGAGCGAAAGCGCCGCCCACTTCCGGGTAGCCGCCAAGACCAAGCCATGACCATTTGCCGTCCGGCTTCTTGTAGCGTAATTCCCAAGACTTTTGGCCGTTTGGCTTGACCCTAAAATACAGCCCTGGGCTGTCTAGTTCGCGGTATGCCCCGGCCTCAGGCTCCAGGCTGGAAAGAGTCGTGTCAGCGAGAGGGCGTCGCTTGATATCAGTGCGTTTCATCCTTGTATGCCTTCAGTTCAATTATTTATGAAGCATACACGTGGGCATACACGGAGGGGAAGGATAGGGATAGATAGAGGTGGACAGCCAGAAACAAGAAAGCCCGCACTAGGCGGGCTTCTTGAGGTGATTCATAGACTGCTGTAGACATCTATGGATCGGTACTTGGTGGCTACACAGGGACTTGAACCCCGGACCCCAGCATTATGAATGCTATGCTCTAACCAACTGAGCTATGTAGCCAAGTGGCGCGCATTATTCGCGCAGAACGGGAATGCGTCAAGCATTTATTTTGAATTTTTATCTACGCTTTCAATTGTTTAAACCCAATCGGCGGATCCGGCGACGAGCGGTCCGCGATCCATCCTGGCCGAGTCCCCAAGAAGCCTGAACGCGTCGGGCAGATATCCCTGCCGCCCAACGCGCTGCCTGGCTTTAAGGATGCTGTGAGTTGTGAGTGGCGCGTTTAAGCTGTTCGCGCGCCCTGGAGAGGCGCGAGCGGACAGTGCCGATAGGAATATCCAGAGCGTCCGCCGTGTCCTGGTAGCTGCCGTCGGTTTCCAGCGAGGCGTACAGCGTCCTGCGCATTTCCACCGGCAGATGGTCGATAGCGCTCAGGGTTTTTTCCAGGCGACGGTTGACCTCGAATTCCCAATCCAGGTTGTGACTGTCTTCCTGTCCATGCCACAGCGACTCATCGAACTCACAATGCACGGGCTTGGCGTACAGGCGCCTGAAGTGATTGCGGATAAGGTTCTGCGCGATCCCACACATCCAGGTACTGAGCGTGGCATTGCCGCTGAAACGTTCCCGATTGCGCCAGGCTTCCAGGTACGTCAATTGCAGAAGATCGTCGGCATCTTCGGGGTTGAGCACGCGCTTGTGAATGAAGCGGCGTAGTTTTTTTTGCTGATCGTCCGTCAGGTGAAGCATGAATTGAGGCGAGCTGCCAACGAGGTGCGCTAAAGCTTCAATAGGGATATTCATGATTATTTCCTTGGAGTAGACGCAGTCGAAAAGGTATCGACGGGAACCCCTTTTGCACCGGCTATGCCAAGGAAAATGATTTTTTAACTTGTTGATATGTATAGGTATATATCCGGAAACAGTGTGATTTTGTGCAGTGATTGGCATAGAGCCCTGACGCGCCGCGCAAGTTTTTTCAAATTCGCCGTGGGGGCTGCCGGAATGGAACCGTTTGAGCTGGTCCTGCCACACAGGGAAACACTCTTCCTGTTCAGGTCGGTCCATGAAAGTCGAATCTTCCTCCGAGGTGCAAACGGTCCAACCACTGGACCAATCTGCTGCTATCAAGACCTCCGCGGCCGCGCCCGCTAATGGCGTAGATGAACTCGCTCACCTGTTCAACCTGGAAGTGGCAAATAACAGTCAGCCGTTGAGTCAGCGCAACGTGAGCGTGCGCGTGCCGCCGATCGAGCAGATGGCGGAGCTGTACCGCCAGTTGGGCCATCCGGCCAAGAAGACCCTGGCCATGATTTCCCTGCTGACCAGAGAGGCGTTGCGGCAGCACGCTGGAGTAACGCAATTGCTGAAGCTCTCCGAGGGCGACCCCGCGCGCGCGTTCGTTGTTCTAAAGCATGTGGCGGCCCAGGCGGACACGGAGGTGCGTCCATCCGAAGCGGCTTTGGCGCGTGATGCCATCGCCAAGCTTGAGGTCCGTTTCAAAGGCGAGATTCAGGCCGGTCTGAATATCGCCCTGGCGCTGCAAGCGGCCAGTGTCGACCCGCAGGAGCGCCAGGCGTTGCGGATGCTCTACTACGCCAGTGTGGTGACACGGCAATCCTTGGCGACGATGATGCAGGCGTTGCTGGGAGTGTACGGTGGCGAGCGATTTGGTGACGGGCTCAAGGTGATGCGAAAAGCCTTGGCGGACGACATCGCAGCCAAGGTCTCGTCAATGCCTACGCCGCTGTTGCGCAGCTTGTTACTGGGCCTGCAAAGCTGCGGGCAACTGAGCGGCGTGTTGACCGGTTGTCATGCGCTGATCCAGCGCCTGGGTATCCATCACGACGCCGTGAGCCTTCTGCAGCGCTTGCTGAGTTTCGCCGGTGCCGGCATCACAGCGGCTGAAATTCTGCGGCTCGGCGATGAACTGGCAGAGGGCCCGGACACCCGCAAACTGGTGTCGCTCAATGCGCTCTACCCCTTGATCCAGCAATTGCCATTGGCGATATGGCTCGACGGTCGCGTACGCGAAGAAACCCTGCGTAATTTCCTGGCGGTGATGGGGGAGTTGGATCGGCTTACACGCAACCCTGCCCGTTTTCCAGGTGAGCGGGGGGTCATGGCGTGACTGCGCTTTCGGTCATCAACCGCTTTTTGCTCAAGGTGGCGCAGCGCGCCGAAGTCCTGGGCGCCGTGGTGGTGATGGCCATCGTTTTTATCTTTATCGTGCCGCTGCCCACTTGGCTGGTGGACATTCTTATCGCGCTCAATATTTGCATCTCGTGCCTGCTGATCGTGTTGGCGCTGTACTTGCCGGGGCCCCTGGCATTTTCGTCGTTCCCGTCGATTCTGCTATTGACCACCATGTTTCGCCTGGCGCTATCGATTGCGACGACGCGCCTGATCCTGCTGGAGCAGGACGCCGGTGACATCGTCGAGGCGTTCGGCAATTTTGTGGTCGGCGGCAACCTGGCCGTGGGCATGGTGATTTTTCTGATCCTGACCCTGGTCAACTTCCTGGTGATCACCAAGGGCTCGGAAAGGGTGGCCGAGGTGGCGGCGCGTTTCAGCCTGGATGCGATGCCCGGCAAGCAGATGTCCATCGACAGCGACCTGCGTGCCGGCCTGATTGACGGCATGCAGGCACGGGACAAGCGCGAGCAGTTGTCCCGTGAGAGTCAATTGTTCGGTGCCATGGACGGCGCCATGAAGTTCGTCAAGGGCGATGCCATCGCGGGTCTGATCATTGTCGTGGTCAACCTGTTGGGCGGCTTCTCCACGGGCATGTTCCAGCACGGCTTGAGTGCGGCCGATTCAATGGCGCTGTATTCGGTGCTGACCATCGGCGATGGCCTGATTGCACAGATTCCGGCGCTGCTGATCTCCCTCACCGCCGGCATGATCATCACCCGCGTGGCGCCGGACGGGCGCAAGGGCGTCACCAACATGGGCGCCGAAATTGCCCGGCAAATGACCAGCGAGCCCAAGAGCTGGATGATCGCCTCCGTGGGCATGCTCGCATTTGCCGCGGTTCCCGGCATGCCTACCGGTGTGTTTATTCTTATCGCGCTGGTCACCGGCGGCCTCGGGTATTACCTGATGCGCCAACGTCAAAGGCAGGAGCAACCCAAAGCAGAGTCCGCCGAAGCGGTACGTCCCGAAGAAAACGGTCGTGAGGACTTGCGCGGATTCGATCCGTCGCGGCCTTACCTGTTGCAGTTCTCTCCGCTCCTGCGGGGGACCCCTGAAGTCACCGATCTTATTCATTCGATTCGCCAGGCCCGCAATGCGCTGGTCGCCAACATTGGCCTGACACTGCCACCGTTCGAGGTTGAGCTCGATGACGCATTGGCCGACGATGAAATGCGTTTTTGCGTGCATGAGGTGCCGATGGTCAAGGCCTCGGTTGTCAACCATGTGGCGGTTGAGCGCAAGGCCCTGACGGTTGAGCCGGCGCACGGCATACCTGGGGTTGCGGAACGCGATGAGGCGCATTGGCTCTGGTTGGCACCGGATGATCCGCTGCTCGATGACCCGCAGTTGGAGCGCTTCACCGCGGCGAGCCTGATCGTTGATCGCATGAAACAGGCCATGATGCTCAGCGGGCCGCAATTCCTGGGGGTCCAGGAGAGCAAGTCGATCCTCAGCTGGCTGGAGCACAATCAGCCGGAACTGGTCCAGGAGCTGCAGCGGATCATGCCCCTGTCGCGCTTTTCGGCGGTGCTGCAACGCCTGGCCGGCGAAGGCGTGCCGTTGCGGGCTGTGCGGTTGATTGTCGAGTCGCTGATCGAGTACGGCCAGCATGAACGTGAACCGGATGCGTTGGCTGATTACGCGCGCATTGCGCTGAAAGCACAGATCTATCACCAGTACAGCGAAGCCGACGGTCTGCATGCCTGGTTGCTGTCGCCGCAGACCGAAAACATCCTGCGTGAAGCGCTGCGCCAGACCCAGACCGGTGTGTTCTTCGCCCTTGAGGACGAACATAGCGCGGCGTTGGTCGGGCTGCTCAATCAAGCCTTTTCCGTGCGCCCGAAACTCAAGAGCGTGATGTTGGTGGCGCAGGACTTGCGCAGCCCTCTGCGTGCTTTGTTGGTAGAAGAATTCAACCACGTACCCGTGCTGTCTTTTGCCGAGCTGGGCAGCACCTCCAAGGTCAAGGTGCTGGGCCGTTTCGACCTGGGTCAGGACGAGCTGATACGTGGTGCGGTGGCATGAGCAGAGGTAGAGACACAACGTTCGGTGAGCGCAAAACCTATGGCGAGAGGGCTCGATGATGTTCGAGCTGCGGGTGCTTGATGGGCGCCATCAGGGCGCTGCGCTGCCCTTGTTTGGCGAACAATGGAGCATCGGCGCCGGCACCGATGCTGACTTGGTGCTGACCGATCCAGGCATTGCCGAGCGGCATGCGCGGCTGCGACTCATTGAATCGAACTGGTCGGTGCAGGCCGAGGCGGGGTTGTTGCAGGATGCCAATGGGCTGACGTTGGCACAGATCGCGCACCTTGCACTGAACGTCACGTTCTCAGTGGGAAGCGTGCGGCTGTGCGTCACCTCGGCCGATGAACCCTGGCCTCAGGCGCCAGCCCCTGCACCGTCGCTGTCGCCGCAGGCTAACGAGCCGGTGAAGGTGCTTAAGTTATCGACCCTCTCGCAGTCACAGCAGAAGCGCCTGATCAGTCTGGTGCTGGTGATCACCGTCATCTTCATCGCAGTGGGCATGGCGTCCACCGGAGAGCCCGAAGCCCAGGCCTCGTTGATGCCGCCTGTGGCGCAGAAACAGGAGCTGGCCTCACCGTTCGATGTCCGCCAGCAGTTGCTGAAGATGCTCAACGAACGGGAGTTGAGCCAGCGGGTCAGCGTGCAAGTGATCAATGGGCAGGTCGCGCTCAGTGGGGATGTTTCACCGGACGAGGTCGATCTGGTGGCGCGCATGCTGAGCCGGTATGGCGAGCAGTTCGAGAGCGCGGTGCCGGTGATCAGCCGTGTGCGCGCACGTGATGCAACGCTGCCGTTCAAGATTGTACAGATCGTGGGCGGGCCCAATGGCCACGTGGTGCTGGAGGAGGGTAGCCGCCTGTTTGTCGGCGATGAAGTGGACGGCCTGCGCCTGGTGCTGATCGACAACAGCAAAGTGATCTTCGACGGCGTGCAGCGTTATGAGGTGCGCTGGTGAACGCTGAACTGCAGGCGCGTCTCGATGCCTGGCAGCAGCGCCAGGCCCAAGCGTTGGCCACCTTTGCGCCCGTGACGATGCGGGGCCGAATCCAGCGCGTGAATGGCATGTTGCTGCAGTGCCGGTTGCCTCAGGCGCGTATCGGTGATCTGTGCCAGGTCGAAAAAAAACCTGGCGATTACATGCTCGCGGAGATCATCGGTTTCGATCAACAGGATGCCGTGCTCAGTGCCTTGGGTAACCTGGAAGGCGTGCAGGTGGGGGCCGGCGTGGAGCGTCTTGGCGTTTCGCATCGGGTGCAGGTCAGCGAGGCATTGCTGGGCCAGGTGCTGGATGGTTTCGGGCGGCCGATCACGGGGCAAGGTCCCAGTGCGTTTGTCGAGACGCACGTGGCGGATTCCAGCGCAGTGTTGTGCGAGGCGCCTCTGCCTACCGAGCGGCCACGCATCAACCGCGCGCTCGCCACCGGGGTACGTTCGATCGATGGCTTGCTGACGCTGGGCGAGGGCCAGCGGGTGGGCCTGTTCGCCGGGGCCGGCTGCGGCAAGACCACGCTGCTGGCCGAGATCGCCCGTAACGTTGATTGCGATGTCATCGTGTTCGGCCTGATCGGCGAGCGGGGCCGCGAGGTGAAGGAGTTCATCGAGCACAGCCTCGGCGAAGAAGGCCTCAAGCGCTCGGTCGTGGTCGCCTCGCCGGCGGACGATGCGCCGCTGATGCGCCTGCGCGCCGCCATGTACTGCACGCGCATCGCCGAATATTTTCGCGACAAGGGCAAGAACGTCCTGTTGCTGATGGACTCGCTCACGCGTTTCGCCCAGGCCCAGCGGGAAATCGCCCTGGCCATTGGCGAACCGCCGGCCACCAAGGGTTATCCGCCGTCGGTGTTCGCCAAGTTGCCCAAGCTGGTGGAGCGCGCCGGTAACGCCGAGGCCGGCGGTGGCTCGATCACGGCGTTCTATACGGTGCTGTCCGAAGGCGACGACCAGCAGGACCCGATTGCGACTCGGCGCGGGGCGTGCTTGACGGCCACATCGTGCTCTCGCGGCGGCTGGCCGAGGAAGGGCATTACCCGGCCATCGACATCGAAGCCTCGATCAGCCGGGTGATGCCGGCGGTGGTCACCCCCGAGCACATGGCCCGTGCGCAACAGTTCAAACAACTGTGGTCGCGCTACCAGCAGAGCCGCGATTTGATCAGCGTCGGCGCCTACGTGGCCGGTGGTGATCGCGACACCGACCTGGCCATCGCCCTGCAACCGCAGTTGGTGACCTACCTGCGCCAGGGCCTCAACGACAAGATCAGCATGGGCGAAAGCGAAGCGCACCTGCAATCGATCTTCGCCCCCGCGCCGGGCGGCTAAGCCATGGCCAACAGCCGCGCCGCGCGCCTGGCTCCGGTGGTGGACATGGCCGAGAAAGCCGAGAAAACCGCCGTGCAACGCCTGGGCTACTTCCAGGGCCAGGTGCGCCTGGCCGAAAGCAAGCTGGGCGACCTGGAGCGTTTTCGCAGCGAGTACCAGCAGCAATGGATCGAGCGGGGTGCCAAAGGCGTGTCGGGCCAATGGCTGATGGGTTACCAGGGCTTTCTCAACCAGCTCGAAACGGCCGTCGGCCAGCAACGCCAGAGCCTGGCATGGCACCAGAACAACCTGGATAAAGCCCGCGAAAGTTGGCAACAGGCATTCGCCCGTGTCGAGGGCCTGCGCAAGCTGGTGCAGCGCTATATCGACGAGGCCAGGGCACTGGAAGACAAGCGCGAGCAGAAGCTGCTGGACGAACTGTCACAACGCCTGCCGCGCCAATCCCAATTCTAACTGTGGGAGCGCTTGCTTCGCGAATGCGGTCTTTCAGCTACCGAATCGGGTGGCTGACACTCCGCTTTCGCTGAGCAAGCCCGCTCCCACAT
>JAFHKH010000480.1 GCA_016937595.1 Pseudomonas cedrina subsp. fulgida
CCAGTTTGCTGCGCGACAGCGCTAACGTCGAAGAGGTAGTGGGAACTCCCACACTGTTGATTCGCGTCAGCTTCGGGATTTGCGGTAATCGATCACGTACGGCACTTTTTTATTGAAGGTCTTCTGCAGCTCCTCGCGGTCCAGTTGGGTCCTGCCGCCCAGTTGACGGGCGGTGAAACCGCTGTCGCCGACCTGGGCGCCGGGCGCCAGGCTGACCATGCGCTTGGCGACTGCCTCGATCGCATCCTTGTAGCCGCCCTTCTTGTCCAGGTTGAAGGCACTCAAATCGATCTGGCTGCGCAGCCAGTTGCCCCAGTAGAACTCCAGGAATTCCGGCGCGACCGAACCCTCATCCGGTTTGCCATAGGCAGCCTTGCGGGTGAAATACACCAGGCTGCGGAAAGTGTCGTCCTGCAGGTTCTTGAAGCCCAGTATTAGTCGAAGACCTTGGCGGGTTTATCGGCAAACAGTCCGAGGCTGTAATAGATCTGGTCAAAGCCCGCCACGGCCTGGGTCGGGTGTACGTGTTCGAGTGAAACCTCAATCACCTGGCCAGGCTTTGGCGTGGAGAATGCCTGGGCCTGGGCAGCCAGCCCACACAGCAACAGGGCAACAGTCCATGAATGCAGACGCATGAATTCCGATCCTTTAGATAAAGTGAGGCAGTTATTTACAACGCGAGCGGCTAGAATCAAGCCAGTCCGTGACCACCAAAATATAGGAGCCATGATGAGCTCGACCAACCCACCCTCCCACACCGCCAAGCTGGACCGCATCCTCGCCGATGCCCAGCGCGACCGTGAAATGGGTTACCGCGACAAAGCCTTGAAGATGTACCCCCACGTGTGCGGCCGTTGCGCCCGTGAATTCGCCGGCAAACGCCTGAGCGAACTGACCGTGCACCACCGCAACCACAATCATGACGACAACCCCCAGGACGGTTCCAACTGGGAGCTGCTGTGCCTGTATTGCCATGACAACGAACACTCGCGGTATACCGACCAGCAGTACTTCGGCGAAGGCTCCACCAGCAGCCCGACCATCGCCAAGGCGACGCACAACCCGTTTGCGGCGTTGGCGGGGTTGATGAAGAAGGACGACTGAAGATCGTCTTTGCCCGGACCGCCCTCTTCGCGAGCAAGCCCGCTCCCACATTGAAATGCATTCCAAATG